>NZ_JAUBOV010000109.1:0-18756 GCF_036700405.1 Microcoleus sp. T3_D1 | reverse complement strand
ATGATTGGTGTCAATCTCAAAGCAGCAGCTTAAATTATCATCAGTATTTATACTGATCGCATAACTGTTATGCTCCCATCCTGACCTCTGTTGCCCAAAAGCATTTAGATGATGCCGCAACCCTTTGGGAACCAATATTGAGGGGAAGCGGGGAAGAGGATGAATACTGGGATTGGGTGAGCAAAAGCTATCGAACTAAATTTTTACCGGGAGATGAACTATATGCCATTGAGTGCGATGGCACAACTCAGGGTTTAATGACAATTGATATCCTAAAAAAACGCTGCTATATTGAGTCTCAATTAAGACGTAGATTGGTGTATGTCAGAGCCCTAGCAACGGCTCCTTGGAATCGACATGCTATCACCAATCCTCCTACTTATAAAGGAGTAGGTGGAACTCTGATAGATTTTGCGATCGCCCGCAGCGAAGAATTAGGATATCTAGGAAGGATAGGTTTGCACGCTCTGCCGGGTGCGCTACCATTTTATAGAAAGTTGAGAGTGGGGCTGTTGGACTGCGGCCCAGATCCTGAAGAACCCGACAATCTTAATTACTTTGAAACATTAAGGACAGAAATATGAGTAAATCAATTCCCTCCGAGCCTCAATCCACAATAAATGATACAATCCGCCACCAGCGTTTGATGGAACTGGTAGAAGCTGAAGATGCAGCTAACGGAGAAGTTGGCTGTGGTCGGAATTTAGGAGATCGACCTTCAGTTTATCTAAAAACCTGCGGCATCAATATATCTGATGAGAAGTTAAGAAATTTGTTGAGGGAGTATTTAGGTCATTTATTGATGGAGGTAGATTTTGACTCGATCGTCACCCAAGTGAGTTATTTTATAGAATCGCTAGTAGTGCAAGAAAGCACTCGAACGTCTAATCCACAACCGAAATTAACGCCCTTTGAATCAGTTGCAGAATACATTCCGGCACGAGAACTCAAACAGTGTATTGAATCGGAATTGGGTGAGTTTTGTTCGTCAAACGCGATCGAGCAAATTGTTCTGTATACTTGCCAAGTAATGCACAATTGTGTTCTACAACCCCGACATAAGTGGCCCCAACCTATTTGGGTGCTAAGCTCTCTGGAAAAAGTGTATATTGCTCAGGCTTCTAGTTTAGATGCAGCAATTGCCCGAGTGAAAGCACAGTATCCGCAAGAAACCGGAGAATTGCAAGTAATAAAAGTCGGAGGTCTTCTTGCGCCCGATCGAGTTATTTCCTTGGACTTAACTGACGATTTTAAATAAAAAATTTGGATAAGAAATATCGTTTTGGTTTTCGATCCAATCCAGGAGATCATTGAAAGATGGATAAACTCGAACGCTACCGAAGCTTAATCTAAAAAATCCTCGAAGAATACCAGCAGCTAACTTCGGGCAATTCCGATGTCGAATCTGTTTTGCTGTTCGACCCGATTCGCGAGCACTAAGTAACCAAACAAAATTAATTACATAAAGACTCTTTACGCTTGTAAGGGTTTGAGCCGAGAATCTGTGTAATTAATTATGTGCAACTACTTATCTTCTCATGAAAATGGGATGGCATCAAGATAACCGCATCAACCGCAATGTCATTCACGTTCGCCTGAAAGACGGAAAAATCTGGATTGAAGAAGACCGGACTGAGGACGGTATTGCAACTGATTTACTGCAAGCAGGAGTGTCCCGCGAAGATATTGTCCTTGCCTTTCATCCACCGCGTTTGCGTCCGTTTACGGAATTTGCAACTGCGTAACGCGATCGCTCTTATGGAGAAAATAGCACATCGCGCATCAAGAGCGATCGCGCACTTGTCTAATTCGCAGCCAACAAACCCGACATATTCAGCACTTTTTCTGACCAGATTTTTACCTGTTCGCTAACTTTTATTCGTTGCTGAACGTTCGATCGAATCTCAGCCCAAGAATACTGCCAGCAAGCTAACTGAACCTGCAACTCAACTAACTCAGCAGCTATTTCTATCTCTGTATCGGCAGCAGTCCATTCAATAAACAGCTTGCTTTCTTGCAGTAAATCTTCAATTATTTCGCCATGAGCTGTATTTTGACAGCGGGATTTGATTCGCGCTAAATTTGATGCTAAATTTCCCAGACGAACCGGCAGTTCGTCTCGCAAATAGCGTGACTTTAAAGCATTCCAATCTCTCATAACTCTCCTAATAGCCGTTGAACGATCTGAGCAACTCGATCTCGAATCATCGGATCTTGAATTTCCATCGAACGATTGTTTTGGCGGGGGCGGATATTGATGAGAGATTCATAACCTACTTCTTGTGTCAGCGGATACCAATCTGCTCCCCAAATATCTACTTGCTTGCTCCCATTTTCCAGCAATACAGCTTCGCAGTCAGCGTGAAGCTCTCCACCACCAGCTAAAATTCCCCGTTCGATATCCACTGCCAGTTTAATATAACTGCTCAGGATTTCCAACATTTCTTCAAGTTGCTCTTTGGTAGCACGCTCTTGTATCAGATTAATCATCTTTGTCTGCGCTTTCGATAAACTACTTTTTAAGTTACGTTAACTGTGCTTGCCTCAAAAGCAATTGCTTGCCGAACAATACAACATTTTCCACTGGATTTAGGAACATCAAATTGATGCTTGATAAGTATCATTGTAGAATAAATTTAGTTATATTTATCCACAACTCGGTAAATTACTGTCATATGCTAAATATTCTATCAAATAAAATGATGCACTTTCTATCTCCCAATCCACCCATTCTAATGGGTTTTCAAAAACACCTTCTAGTCCAAATAAGCTGACAGTTTTACCAACATTTGGAAAATCATCATCTATAACTGTTCTAGAGGTTTTTTCGAGAGGCTTGAAATCATGGGAGCCGGGAGGCTCTTCTACATATCCGGTTAATTGGCGTACCGATGTTTTGACTCCATCGAAAATTAGGTAAGATTTTGGCAGAAAAGTTATTTCATTTTGGGGATTAAGTGGATGATTTGGTAGCAAGCCGAGTTGACGGGTGGGAATGACAATTTTTGAATCGCGGATTAAAGGTCGATCTAAATTACAATTTGTGAAATAGAGTAGGTCAAAATGATTGCTAATTACAGTCATTGAATTTTCTCCAAAGTAATCGTTTTTATGCTCGCTAGCGGGATTTGTAAAGTGCGATCGCTTATAGGGTTTCCCTGAAATATTTTATCTTGAATATAACATAAAAAAGGTTTTTTTACGTGCAGTTGGAGAGTTTTTGCTGCTGTCGTTTGCTGCCGCATCTGTTCCGATTTCAGGATTGTTAAGATTGCGATAATTGTCAGTTCGATTGACAGCGCGGATCTCGGGTTTACCCCAATTACTCCTGTTACTCATTACTCATCACTCATTATTTGGTCAAGATTGCGCTGCTTCAACTCGATCGAGTTTATTTTTTAAACCGCGATCGCGATCGCAGCTTTGAAAATTTTTGGCGATCGTGCAATGAAACCGCTAACTCCACAAGACATCCTCAAGCGTTACTCAAAACACCGGACAGGTATTGACAGCCCCGGCTCCTTTCACTCTCCTTTGGAAACGAAAGTAATGATGAGAGCTAATCCGCCCCTTAAGCCTGAAATATTAACAGCTATTCCAACTATTTTAACCGATAAAAATCAAAAATCTCAGTTGCAAGCTACACTTAAAACTCCTTATCAACTAATCGATACTGCTTTCAATCTTGAAACAGCCCTTCAACCATTCCAACCAGCAAAAATCATCGGTATAGACTGCGAAACGACAGGGCTTGACCCCTACAAAGCCAAAATTAGATTGTTACAACTTGCCATTCCTGACCATCCAGTAATCATTGTAGATTTATGGGCCATTGAACCGAGTTCCCTCGAACCATTACGCTTGCTCTTAGCGAGTCCTGCACTGAAGGTAGGTCACAACCTCAAATTTGAATGGCAAATGCTCGCTTTTGCCGGACTGGAACCATCGAAACCCTTTTTCGATACCTATTTAGCTTACCGAGTGCTGACGGCTGGACTAAAACGGCATTTGTCCCTAGATGCTGTCACTGAGAATTTGTTGAAAGTAAAGCTAGACAAAACGCAGCAAGTTAGCGATTGGTCGGCAAACTTAACACTCGCTCAACTGCAATATGCTGCTACCGATGCTGCAATTTTACTCCCGCTGGCTGCTGCTCTGCAACAAAAACTGAAAGCTTCTAAGCTTTGGAAAACTGCTTTACTAGAGTTTTCCTGTCTGCCTGCGGTGGCTTCTATGCAACTCAACGGAATGCTTTTAGATAGAGAACAGTGGAGAGTTTTGGGAGTGAAGCTCTGTCATCAACGCGACTCTCTTTTAAAACAAATTAATTCACAACTCCATCGACCTAACCCTAATCAACAAATCTCTCTCCTGCCGGAATTTACGGATACAATTAATCCTCGCTCTCCCAAGCAAGTTCTAGCGGCTTTGCAACAGAAAGGCATTCCTGTTACTTCCACTAACTCTCAACATTTAATTCCTTTGCAAGGCGAGTATCCTGTGATTCAAACACTGTTAGAGTACCGCAGCTTATCTACTCGTATCGACACTTTTACTCTGGGTTTGCCAGAACACATTCATCCGATTACAGGGCGCATCCATCCCAATTGGTTTCAGATTGGTGCTAGATCAGGACGGTTTAGTTGTCGAGAACCGAATTTAACGAATATCCCCAGAGATAAGGAAACCCGACAGTGTTTTAAAGTAGAACCCGGTTGTGTCCTGCTGAAAGCCGATTACAGCCAGATTGAACTGCGGATCATGGCGAAGGTTTCCGGCGATCGCACGATGGTGAAAGCTTACTCCAAAGGGGAAGATTTGCACTCTCTGACCGCTTCTTTGGTGCTGGCAAAACCCTTATCGGAAATTACTCTCGAAGACAGACAGCTCGGTAAAATTATTAACTTCGGTTTAATTTATGGCATGGGAGTTACGAAATTTAAGAATATGGCTCAAGCAGAGCATGGAGTCACTTTAACGCTGCAACAAGCTTCACACTTTCGTAAGAAGTTCTTTGAATCCTATACAGGTATCAAACAATTTCACGGCAAAGTTCGGAGCGCCTGGAGCCGAGGTATTCGAGAGAGTCGGACAGTCTTAGGCAGAAGGAGATTATGGTCAAAAGATACTAAACCGCTGCTTAACGAAATGCTAAATAACCCAATTCAAGGGATGAGTGCTGACATTACTAAACTCGCTCTTGCTCTCATTTTTTCACCTCTAAGCTGCACGGAGGCTAAACTGATTTGTGTGGTTCACGATGAAATTTTAATAGAGTGTCCTATCGAAGAAGTAAAGCCCGTTAAAGCAATGCTTAAAAAATGTATGGTGAGAGCCGGGAATAAATTTCTCTCTCCGATTCCTTGCGAAGTTGAAATTAAAGTGATGGAAAGTTGGGGAGGATAAACCCGCCCGACCCCACGAAAAATCCCCTGATTGACATTGCTGCAAGATATCAGGGAGATCGAACTTGATATAAGTGATTCACACCTAGCAGTTGGATCTCGCCTGAGCCGGCTCAGGCTGCTGAATGATGAAACCGCAGCGACATAAAGATGAACCGAATCACGAAGATGCCCGCTACGACCCAAGTTCCCCCAGACACTTCCTTGGCTCTACCTTGGCAGGTTTTCACAATCGGATAGGCAATAAATCCGATCGACAACCCTTCCGCGATCGAATACGTTAATGGAGTCAGGAAAATCGTTAGAAACGCTGGAATCACTTCTGACATATCATCCCAGGGAATTTCTTTCACCTCGGCCAACATCATCGCGCCAACAATCACCAGCGTCGGCGTCGTTGCAAAAGCCGGAATCGCTTTAAACACCGGAATGAAAAACAGCGACAGCGCAAATAATCCTGCCACAACTAAAGCGGTAAACCCTGTTCGACCGCCTTCGACAACGCCTGCGACCGATTCAACATAAGCCGTCACGCTCGACGTACCGAATATCGGAGCGATTGTGTTGCCAATGGCATCTGCCATCAGTGCTTTATTGGCACGCGGCAGCTCGCCATCGGCTCCGATATAACCAGCCCGCATTCCGACACCCGTTAACGTCCCGATGGTGTCAAAAATATCAACAAACAGAAACACAAATAGCACTGCAATCCAGTCAATAAAATTCTCGGAGTTCAGATTAGCAATTCCCAGAAATGCTTGACCAAAAATGTCTTTTGGCAGTTCCGGCAGCGCAAAAAATCCTTGAGGTGGGGGTGAAACCTTGAACAGCCAAGCCCAAATTGCAGTTCCAAAGATTCCAAATAGTAACGCACCTCTGACGCGCCGCACCACCAATCCGGCTGTAATCGCTAAACCCGCCACAGCCAGTAGCGTGTTCGGTTCTGCTAAACTGCCAAACGCCGTTTTTGTGGCTGGATTTGCCACAATCAATCCGGCCCCCCCATTAACAACATCTCCTGACATCCCGATGTAGGCAATAAACAAGCCAATCCCACCTGCGGTTGCGTGCTTGAGCGACTTTGGAATTGCCGCGATCAATAACTTACGTACATCTGTCAACGTCAGAAGCATAAAAATTAATCCCTGAACAAACACGCATGACAGCGCCAACCGCCAATCGATTTTCAGTCCGATTACAACTGAAAAAGCAAAAAAGGCATTTGTTCCCATTCCAGGCGCGAGCCCGAACGGGTAGTTTGCTAAAATTGCCATGCAGAAGGTTCCAACTGCCGACGCCACAGCGGTTGCTACAGCCAATTGCGAAAACAAATCTCCAGGCTGTTGTAGAAAAATCGCGTTTGACAGAATAATCGGATTGACGACTAAGATGTATCCCATCGTCATGAACGTGGTGATACCCGCGAGCGTCTCTGTTCTGAAATTGGTTCTGTAGAAATCAAACTGAAAGAACTCTGCCAATGCTGCTTGCCAACCTGTGTAGGATTGCTTTGGTGGAATTGGTTTTTGAAATTCTAAATCAGCGCTCATGGTTTGGATCTCCGAAATTTAATTGAGATAGGAGTTAGGGGGTAAACGATCGTCCTAGACCCAATGCCGCCAATCCTTTGCGATAGGCGATCGAGCTTTTATCCCCGGCAATGTGGACTTCATCTTGCAGCGCGATCGGTAAATCTTCGGGATACTGTTCTTCAACAATGTCCTTATCTTCGCCAAACACTTGATGATTAAAGTCCAGCGTGTCTTGCAGCGGTGCATCTTTGTCAAAATTGCGGCAAATCGGCACAAATAAGCGCGTTTTGCGGGCTGAAACCGGACAGGCAGCATTCAGGATGTGTAACTGCCCGTTCCCAAAGGTAACGCTTAACTTCGCTGTGAACGGCAGCCACACTTCAAACAATCGACGCCGCTTAAACCCAGGCGGACTCAGATGCTTTAGATTGTGCGGATCGTTGCTCACAGTGCTGACATCCCGCAGCGCGAAACCCGTGCGGTAGTCGCCGGGCGGGATAATCTGGCACTTCTGGATTTTCGCGCTCACCAAAGGATTCGGTGTGAACAAACGCAAAATGACTCACATCCAGAAAGCCTTCGACTTGACGACCTGCGGCAGCTTCGTGAGCCACGCTGCCTGGCAGAACCTGAATATAGTCTGGATCGTTCCATTCCTGAAAGTATGGAAAATGCACCGAACCGTTATCCACCAGCCTTACCCACACTAAACCATAGCGTTCGATGACAGCGTAGGTCGTCAATTTCAGCCGAGCGGGAATTGCGGCATCCGGTTGAGCGGGAATACGCGTGCATTGACCGCTTTTGTCGTAGCGGACGCCGTGATATTTGCAATCGAGCAGCTTTGCGGCAAACGGTCGATCCGTGACTTCATGCGAGAACGCGATCGGATACCAAAACGGCGCAAGGGCTTTCCCATCAGTTTCACTAAAGGTGCAGTTTCGAGGCAATACAAACGCAGAATTGCACGATCGTTCTTGTATAGTGTGCATAATCCTGTATGCGAAATACCGCTGAAGCTTAAGATATTAGAAAGCTTACTTCTGTACGATTTACTACATACAGCGTATTCCAGGTTTATAAAGTACAGTACCAGCTTGTAAACCAGTTTTTAAAGTGCTTAATATTAACCAAATCAAGCGCAGTAGCTAGTAAAATGGCTACCATCTTGGTAGTAGTGGGCGAAAACTTACGTAAAAAAGCTTTGAGTTGTGACCACCATAATTCGCTCGGATTAGAGTCAGGAGAATATGGTGATAAATTCAGGATACTGGCACCAGTCGCTTGAATCAATGGTTCAATCACCGCCAATTTATGGGCTGGTAGATTATCCATAACAATGACTGCACCTTATCAGGCAGGAGGGAGAATGTGGCTCCACAACCAATGCTTTAACGTAAGGATTCAGGTCAAAAAAGACTTAAGTGTCAAAAGCTGGTAAAATAAACAAATGAAAAAGACCGCACCCACCAGAGAGCAGAAAAAAAACCGAAATCGAGCAGTTGAGCCAAGCTGAAGGAGTGGAAATGGTACTGGATCTGCAAAAAATTATTGCACAATTGCAAGAAAAACTAGCTATTGCTGCGGGCAAAAGTCGAACCACCAGTCAGACTTCATCCAAACCCCCATCAACGGCTCCGATCCAAAAACCAGATAAACCAACAGTTAAACCAGAAGCCGACCAAAAAAAGAAACCAGGCGGACAACCAGGTCTTGACGGGGAGAACCCGCAAAGGGTTTGGACGAGTAGACAGAACCGAAATTAGCTCACCCCACATCTATCTCAGGGCTTAAAGAATGGCTATGGACGGCTAGTGGAGAAGGATTCTGTTTGTTTCATGCGGCAGATACTTGTGTGACGTGTGGAAGTAGAAACCATGCTGGGTACAGAACTTGCAGGAGTCTTAAGCTCAGATGATTTCAGCGTTTATAATGTTGGGAAAGTTGCAGCCCAACAGAAGTGTCTGGCTCACTTACGACGGCATTTCAAGAAAGTGCTGGGACTTCCTGGCAACAATAATGCAGCAGTCGCTCAAATATTTCTGTCCTTAATAGATGAAGCTTTTATCGCCCATGAGTCGGGAGCGAAAGACAAAGGATCGACTGTTCTCGATCGCGGATTCATCCCTCCGATAGGTCGATCGCTTTTTAAATTTTGCGCTATAAATGGAAATTGCAACAGCATCAAGCACGCTCCGAACCCAGCTTTAAGTTTTAGGAGAATTTTCATGGCAACGCAAAACCAATCTCAAACCTCACAGCAAAATTCCGCTAGCGACGATCGCCCTGAATCTCGGCAGCCGATCCGCACTTCTGAAGATTGGGAAAAACCAGAGATCGAAGAATTCGATTTGTGTTTGGAAGTCACCGCCTACATCTACAACCAGCAATAGCAGGAAATAACTATCATGCTTTTGTTGATAAAACACTCAATTCGGAGGATTGGGCTGGTAAGTGCTGGAATCACGATCGCAGCTTGTTCTGCCGCTCCCCCAAATACGGCTGCTGTTGCCCCTAATGTTGCCCCTACTCCTGCCCCTACTGCTGAAGCATCGCCCCTTCAAGCAGTATCTCCAAGCAGCACGGCTCCGGGGTTCAAGCAAGCAACGGTCGCGGAAGGGTTAGAACGCCCCTGGGGCATGGCATGGCTGCCCGATGGCAGTATGTTGATTTCGGAAAAAGCAGGGCGACTGCGGTTGCACAAAAATGGGGTGTTGGAACCAACTCCGATCGCGGGCGTGCCCTCGGTGATGTCATCAGGCCAAGGTGGATTGATGGATGTTTCCATTCACCCTCGATTTGCCGAAAATCGATTTGTGTATCTGACTTACGCCTCGGGCAGCCCCGATGCGAATCGGACTCGCATTGCCAGAGCGACATTTGACGGCAAAGCTTTGCAGGATTTGCGCGTCATCTTCGAGGTGTCTCAAGTCAAGTCGGGTACGCAACATTTTGGATCGCGCATCCTGTGGCTGCCGGATGGCACCATGTTAGTCGCGATCGGAGATGGCGGAAATCCACCGGTGCAGCTAGAAGGCGCTCTGATTCGGAAGCAAGCACAGAATTTAGGCAGCCGTCTGGGCAAAATAGTGCGGTTAAACGATGATGGTTCAATTCCTCGCGATAATCCCTTCGCAACAAATGCCAATGCAGATCCGGCTATTTGGAGTTACGGACACCGCAATATTCAAGGGATAGCCTTCGATCCGGGAACAAAACGAGTTTGGATAACGGAACACGGGGCGCGCGGGGGCGATGAATTGAATCTAGCTGAAGCGGGCAAAAACTATGGATGGCCGCTCGTCACCCACAGTCAGGAGTATGCAGGCGGCGAGATTTCACAGGAGCGATCGCGCCCCGGTATGGTAGATCCAAAAGTCGTTTGGACTCCGGCAACGGCTCCTTCTGGACTGGCATTTTATACTGGCGATCGTTTTCCTGCTTGGAGGGGCAATCTGTTTGCCGGGGGCTTAGTTTCTCAAGACGTGCGGCGGATCGAGCTCGATGCAGCCGGAAATGTCCTCCGCCAGGAAGAAATTAGCATCGGGCAGCGGGTGCGGGACGTGCGGCAAAGTCCAGATGGGTTGCTGTACGTTCTCACAGATGACTCGAACGGTAAATTGATTCGGCTGGAACCGACTAATAACTAAGGTCGATTAATCAAACAGAATTCAGGAGTCACAAGTCAGAATGAATTTAGGAGTCACAAGTCAGAATTAAATTCTGTAAGACGGGCGCATGAATAAATCGGTTCCGCGTTCCACACTAACAGGATTTACGCCTCAAGTAGTTTGACAAACAAACTATTAGTAGCGGTAAGGTGCGCCACAAGCACCATACATATAGAGCTGGTGCGTAAGTTCCCACCAAATTGAAAACTGGTGGTCTACAATTATTGGCAGGTCTAAATCTCTTACTAATGGATTCTCAGTTCTGAATTCTTCTTGATTCTGACTTCTGAATTCTTCTTGATTTTGGCTTCTGAATTCAGAATTCTGAATTCTTATTTTTAACGGATTTTGATAGATGATCGTGAGAATTTTGGGAGCAGCGGCGGGCGGGGGATTTCCCCAATGGAACTGTCATTGTCGGGGCTGTGAAGCGAGTCGATCGGGCCGGGCAACAGCGCTAACTCAATCATCGATCGCAATTCGATCGAACGGCGGGGATTGGTTTTTAATTAATGCTTCGCCGGACGTGCGCCAGCAAATTGAACTAATGAGAGCGCACAACTGTTTTGCTCCGCAAAACGGGCGATCGCTGCCTTTTGCTGGCATCATTTTAACGGATGCTGAAATCGACCATACGACTGGGTTGATGCTGTTGCGGGAATCATCGCATCCTTTAAAAATTTACAGTTCCGATCGAGTCAAATTCGCCCTGACAACCGGCTATCCATTATTTTCGACACTGCAAAATTATTGCGGTGTCGATTGGTCGCCTCTAGATGCTGCCATCTCGCTGGCATCCGATCTGGAAGTCGAGGCTTTTGCACTTTCGACAAAACCGCCGAAATATATGCAGAACGAAGATCGATCGCCGGATGAAGTTTGGGGCGTAGGATTGACAATTCGCGATCTCAGCACTGGTAAAACTCTAACTTATGCACCGGGATTGGCGGCGATCGACGAGACAATGCAGCGCCGTTTAAATGCCAGCGATTGCATCGCGATCGACGGCACGTTTTGGACTGAGGACGAACTTCCAGCCTTAGGTGTTGGAGCGCGATCGGCACTGCAAATGGGACATTTACCTTTATCGGGAGAGCGAGGCAGTTTGCGGCAGCTTGAAGGACTAACTGGGTCGCGCAAAATTCTAGTTCATATCAACAATACCAATCCAATTCTAATTCCAAATTCTCCTGAGCGACAAGCAGTTGAAAGTCAAAAGGTTGAAATTGGTTGTGATGGATTAATGTTTGATTTGTGATATTGCAATCATAAATGATTCATAAATTTTTAGCCGACCCCAATTCCCCAAACTCGCTCGGGAGTAAGAACTTCACAAATGATTTTCCGTAATGCAAGCATTTTTTATTAGGCCGAGCGAGCGGACGCGAGATATAGCAATGCTGAAAATATGCAATGATAAATTCATCACAAACTAGATCCGCTCGAACCATGCAAGAATTATTGTCACCGATTGAATTCGAGAATTTGCTGCGCCAGCAACACCACCGCTACCACCACCTGCACCCGTTTCACCAACGCATGAATGCAGGAGAATTGACTCCAGAAGAAGTTCGGCGCTGGGTAATTAATCGCTTTTATTATCAACGCAATATTCCGCTTAAAGATGCTGCAATTTTATCGAATTGTTCCGATCGAGAAGTGCGGCGCGAGTGGATTCAACGCATTATCGACCATGACGGCCGGAATATCGATCGCGACGGTAGGGGTGCGGAAGCAGGAGGAATTGAAGCATGGTTGCGATTGGGTGAAGCGGTGGGACTGTCGCGCGATCGACTGTTGGACGATGGAAATGTTTTGCCCGGAGTGCGATATGCTGTCGATGCTTATGTCAATTTCTGCAAGACTAAACCTTGGATTGAAGCGATCGCATCTTCGCTGACAGAGTTGTTTGGACCTGATGCAATTCGCGATCGATTGGTTGCGTTGGAAAAATACTATTCATGGATCGATCCGAGTGGATTTGATTATTTCCGAGTGCGATTGCATCAAGCCCCTCAAGATGCTCGCTACGCACTGAATTTAGTGGTGCAAAACTGTCAGACTGTTGAGATGCAACAGAAAGCTGTTCGGGCATTAATTTTCAAATGCGATCTGTTGTGGAGCCAGCTTGAAGCGATCGAACGAGGAGACACTCGTCCCTCAGAAACATGAGGGGAGAGGGGAAGATTTTAGATTTTAGATTGGGGGATTGGGAGATTGGGACAATTACTAACTGTCAACTATCAACTGTCAACTGTCAACTGTCAACTATCAACTGTCAACTATCTTGAAAACTAATGAATGGTAACAGTTATCCCTATCTTGCTTGTGGAGTGCGGCTGTTTTGGGATGAGATCAGGCAACAGCATTTTCTCTTGTTTCCCGAAGGCGCAGTCAAACTGAATAAAACGGCTTGGGCAATTTTAAAACTGTGCGATCGCCACCATACGACCGACGAAATTATTGCAGAATTATCCGCGCAGTTTGCTAGCCCCAATGTAGAAGCAGATGTCCGCCAACTAATCGCTCAAATTTCGCAGCGAGGTTTTTTAAATGAATGAAATTGCGCTACCTTTTAGCTTGGTTGCAGAGTTAACCTATCGCTGTCCTTTGCGCTGTCCCTACTGCTCGAATCCGATAAACTGGAGCGATAATTCTTACCAGCAAGAACTCCAGACAGAGGATTGGTTGCGAGTAATCCGGCAAGCTCGAAAGTTGGGTATTTTGCAGTTGGGGCTGACTGGTGGAGAACCTTTGCTGCGCGAAGACTTAGAAATATTGGTCGAAACCGCGGCCGAGTTAGGACTTTACACGACATTAGTTACGGCCGGAACTTTACTCACAAAAGAACGGGCGGCAAATTTAAAAAACCTGGGTTTAGATCACGTTCAAATTAGCATTCAAGATAGCCTCGCGGCGCAGTCCGATCGCATTGCCGGAACGCGATCGTTCGACCAAAAAATCGCTGCGTCTCAACTGGTAAAAGAGTTAGGTTTGCCGCTAACATTGAACTTTGTTTTACACCGTCAGAATTTGGATCGCCTTGAGGAAATGCTATCGCTGGCCGAGATGTTGCAAGCCGATCGCGTTGAATTAGCAAACACTCAATACTACGGTTGGGCGCTGCACAATCGGGATGCTTTATTGCCGACTCGCGAACAGTTAGCCCGCGCGGAACAAGTGGTGAAAGCAGCTCAACAAAGGCGCAAAATTCCAATGGGAATTCTCTATGTTATTCCAGATTACTACGCTCAATATCCCAAACCTTGCATGGGCGGTTGGGGGAATCGGACGTTAATTATTACTCCCAATGGCGACGGTTTACCGTGCCAAGCGGCAATGGCAATTCCCGATATTGAGTTTGGCAATATTCGCGATCGCGCGCTTGATTGGATTTGGTTTGAGTCTGCGGGAATGAATCGATTTCGCGGTACGAATTGGATGCCGGAACCTTGTCAGAGTTGCGATCGTAAAACCTTGGATTGGGGTGGTTGTCGCTGTCAAGCATTTCTGTTAACCCAAGATGCACGGGCTACCGATCCTGTTTGCCATCTTTCACCGCAACACTCTCAAATTCGATCGGTGTTAGATAGATTGTCCGTGCACAAAGAAGATTTTGTCTACCGCGATCGCTCGGCAGGAACAAAAGGATTTAATTAAAAAGGGACAATCTGGAATTGCAACCTCTATTAATCTAATTTTAAACAGAATGGCAATCGCCATTCTTCCACCGCTTAAACAATTCCGGCATCACCAACTTTTGCGAAAAAAAGATTGGCCCCCAAACTATCAACAATCCAAAAATAATCAACCGCAGATTTTTCAAAAATTGTGCCAACCAAACCGCCAATTCCTGAATAGTAGCCAATCAGCCATCTCCGAATCAAACATGGATAGATTTGAATTTTAGCTAGCAATGCTGCAAAAAGGAGCAGAGAAACTAGAGAAAAAAATAGCTAACTTTAATACAATTGAGGGATATTGTTGGCGGCTGCTTGGCGAACATCCGAGTTTGCGGGTTTATCAGTTGGTTGTGGAAGTCGAAGGAGATTGAAGGGAATTGATAGCTATATCACACCGATGTATTGTATCCCACAATGGTTTTAAGCAATAGCGAGATAAATGCGTCCGAAGTAAAAAGAGTAAGATGCGAATAGCTGGTAAAAGTATAGTCATTTATAGACATGGGAGGCTTCAAGCCCCTCCCCTTTCACTTTTACTTTGAGCGGATTAACCCGCCTCGGCTGAATTACGCAGCTCTCTATCCCATTGCTGAACGCATTTGGGATTGCTTTTCTAAGGATGTTGTACGAAGCATTAACATCAGAGTTAATTAATTGACCGATTGATGTTTTGTACAAACCTCGCTTGATACGCTTACCAGTAAACATCGGCTCTTTTTCTGTTTTCCCGTAGACAGGGATTGGGTCTAGACCCACGAAGTTGGCCCGCGATGTGTAGGATTCTTCCTGCACAATTACTGTGATTCCCGCCAACCGAGCTTTGTATTCCAACATCTCAATCAATCGAGAGTGAGGAATACTAACAAAGTTTTGGTTGGTAGGCTTCCCGAGATCAATTTCAGTTTTCCACTGCGCGTTCTTGCCAATTACTAGCGTCCCAATCTGCTTGGCAGTTAAAATGTCAATAATTAGGCGGCTGGCATGATGTAAGTAATTGTCAACTTTCTGATTGCGACAGCGAGTTAAGCGCTGAATCCGGGGTGAAGTTTTGCGGTTCCCTTTTAACTGGGATTGTAATCGTGAAGAGCGTTTGTTGTAGAACTGGTTAATCGATTTCAATGGTCGCCCGTTGATCAACAAAGGGATAAATCCCGGTTGATTTGAAGTTAACGCCACTAAATTATCTAGTCCTAAATCAATACTAGCTACAGAATTAACGTTGCCCAGGGTGGACTCCGGTTCACTTCGACTACGCTCAGTACAAGCATCATAAATTACCTCAATTACATAGGAATCACATTTCGGAACCAGCCTAACTTGGCAAATCAGATGGGGAGCGACTTTGGTTTTGATTAAAAGTTCAGTACCCGAAAGTTTAATGATTCCTTTCTTCAACTGTTTACTACTAATTGCTTGAATCGTGTAGACGAGAAGGTTTCGCCCTTTGGTTTTGTCTTTGTACTTTGGCAATTTCGGGCGACCCGTGAATTTTGAAGAATCAGCCTTGTAAGCTTTAACTGCTTCAAAAAACGATTTCCAATTCTTGTCTAACACCATTAAGATTTGCTGGCTTACTTTGGCAGGCAAAGCCTTGTAGGCTTCATGAGACTTCATCAATCGGTTCATTTCGTTATAACTGACATAACCCCATCCATAAATAAAGCTCTGACGAATGACGTAATTGGCGGCATTGTAGAGGTTTTTGGACTTGAAAGCTAGTTCGTCTATTTGGGCGAAACGGTGTTCCGTTGATTTAATGATGTGCCTCTCTGTTAGTTGCATTTGAGACTTCCGTTCTTTGGGCTATGCGTATTTCTTGTCCAACACTCACAACAATATAATACCATTATTGTTTATAATTGCTTATAAACTCAATGAAGTTTTACAATACTTCTCTTGTTTGCACCGCACCATCTAATGCGGCAGAAATCTTGGAATTGATTTTCGGTGCCAATAAAACCCTGCTATTGCTGTCGATCGTACACTCAAGTTTTCTCGTAAGCAGGTGGCCGATACTCGAATAATTCTTGCTCTGCCGCCGCAAATTTAGACCCATCCCTCCCAGAAGCAGGCCGAGCAAAGGACGCTTTGTTGCGAATCCCCTGGATATCTTCAGAAGAACGCTCAGACGACAGCACAAACTGAGTTCTCTGATAACGCAGATCGGCCAATTCAATTTTACCAGGTCGCCCTTCACAATAGGCTCGTTCAGCACAGCGTTTTACTGCGATCGCAATTTCAGCACTCGTTGCTCCGGCATAATCAGATAGTAGCGAATACCACTGTCTGTCGCTCCAAAGATTCTCTTTTCCTTCCCCAAACTGCTCTGGGAAATACTTAGCTAAGTGCAAATTGAAAATCTCATAGCGAGCGCCGCTGTGTGGCAAATCCACAAACCAGATTCCGCCGTCGTCAAATCTGCGGATAAGTTCAGCCGGCAGCATTTCTAAGCGGTTAACAGTAGCTAACATTAACACGGGGCTTTCATGCTCCTGCATCCATGTGAGCAATTTCTGCGACAGCCGCCTAGCTACACCGCCATCAGCATTTGATTCCCAGCCAGAAAAACCCTTGTCAAAATCGTCAAAGAACAGCACGCAGCCGCCCAAATTATCGGCTGTATCCAGCATTTTGTTGAGAGCGCGATCTGGATTAGAGGAACCTAGAATATTGCCCCAACTTGCTGCTAAAAGCGCATAACCTAGCTTCTTAGCAGCTAGCTTTGCACTCAAACTTTTGCCCGTCCCCGGCGGCCCCCACAGCAGCATTCCTTTGGGAGGTCTGAGGTGATATTTCTTGGCATCAGCTTCTGACAGCTTTACGACTTCGCTCAAATAAGCGTCTAATAAATCTAAACCGCCAGCATGAGGCACGTCTGGAGAAGCAATGAACTCCAACCCCTGGTCTCGAAGTTGCGATATTTTATGCTCCAATACCAACTGTGCGATTTGGACAACTGAAGCAGTCACAGAGAGCGATCGATCTAACACTAATTCAATTTCAGCAGTTGGCAGCCCTAGACTCGAAACAGCCAGCCGTTTTTTAGCAGCTACCGCATCTGAACCAAAATCAAGGGAACAATTGCGATCGCAAAAATTATCTACAAGAACTTCGACTTCAAAACGATCGGGTAACGGACATTTGAGTAGAGGAATTAATGGACTTAGCTTTGATGGCAGTTGGATGTACTCACCCAGCAGTACCCAATATTGGTTGGCTGAACGCCCTTTCAGCTCAAAGAATGCGTTAGCCAATTGAGAATAACGGCGGACAAGAGGCTGTTCGGTACTGTCTGACTCCAAAATGTCCTCTAACAAAAAGATACCGGGGCAGTCATTTTCCAGCAGAAATTGCAGGACATCACTCTCGACAGATAGCTCAGTTTTACATAAGACGCATTCACTATTATACATCTGGGAAATATCTGAAACGCTTGTCATATCTGAATGACAACCTAAATTCGGGAGATGTTTATCCAAACACCGCACCTGTTGAAGAGTTGCATAGCCCGGATTCCAATAATAAACAGGTAAACAACACTCATTAGCGTACTGATGAAATGATGACAAGATTGTTTGGCGATCGGCACTGTAATATTCGAGGGCAATAATGGGAGTTTGAATAACTCTTAAGTTAGACCAGTTATTGAAAATCTTCATGCGTTATACACCACTACTTACAGGAGATGTAACATAAAATTTAACTAATGTAATTAAAATTTAACTTCCTGCTAATGAGCGAAATTCTCCCCCTCAACTGGAGGGGGTAATTGTGCCTAACGGCACTCATAAATTGATGTTATGTAAGTTAAATTGTCAATCATGGCCACAACTAAAAAACAAACAGCAGCCACTCCAAATCGCTCTCAGTCACCAGTGCCTGCTAAATCAAAACCGCCTGAAAAGCAGAACAATCAAACTGTCGGCAGTAACAATGGAGCCAAATCAAAACCTCAACCTAACCTCAGCTCCGAGCAACTTGCTGGCGAGCTAGTCAAACAGATTCGCAATACAATTCATAAGAAGTACGGTGTGACAATTCAGCGTCGCGATAGCCGTATTTCGACAAAGGTTGGCCACGCAATTCGCGAAAAACTGGGATTGGATATTCAAGCTCAGTTGAATAAGCGCAACGGCAATGGCAATGGTAAAAAGTTCGACTGGCAAGAGTGGAACAATACTGTGTTTCCCAAGCTAGTTGGCCGGCCCGATGAACTCAAGTATGATGTCGAAGTTGTTGCCTTAGCGATGAGCCAACTTTACGATACAATTGCTGACAATCCACAAGCTGCCATTGCCGATTTAATGGAGTTCAATGCTCAAAGCTTAAAGCGTCGCAATGAGTTAGCTAAATCCTCTGAAGAAGATACTGAAGAACTCGATGAGGACGCAGGGTAATCGCATCTTAATTTCGATGTCATTGTCAAGAAGATTGGCTTGACATTTGACAGAGGGATTCAACGAAA
>NZ_JAUBOV010000194.1:0-1861 GCF_036700405.1 Microcoleus sp. T3_D1 | reverse complement strand
GACGGGGCTTGTATCCGCGCGACCTGAAAGGTCAACTAAACCGCAGCACCGATGCTGCTCGATGATTCTCTTCATCGACCCCTACGTAAAAGACTCAATCCGAGTCCGACTACGCCTAAAGTAAGCAATGAAATAGGTGGAATGCAAGTCACGAAAGTAACCAAAGCTAGATCAGGTCACATCAGGTCAGGAACAAAGGGGAAATATGAATCTGGATGAACGAAAGTGAACGCTTCCGTTTAAACTCCGTGAGCCACCAAATTGCCAAATGACCTGATAGGCAATAACCAAAAAGGTATATGGGTGGGTCAGCTAATGGATACTTAGCCGACCAAGAGAACACAAATCCCATCGGAGGAGAGGAAAAACATCAGGCAATAAAAGCCGGATGGCGCATCCAAATCATACACGAAACTTTAGTTGATACAACAGGGTAAGTCCCACAGAGTCTAAGAGAATGTCTATACTCTCAGTAAGTTGGAGGCAACGAAGACGGAAATCTCTGGGGGATAAAGGAGGGAAGAAAAAGCAAACGCCTTGTTGTAATGGCAAGGATAGTGGTTTATACCTCTGACCGAAAGGAAAGCTGACTTCTTCTGGGTCATATACGAAATTGAAATGTTCAAGAAATCGAACCGACATGAAAAGTTTGATATTAAGTAACAACTTAATAAATGGACATGAGGGACAACTTACTGATTGGAGTCAGGTCAACTGGCATCAAGTCAGGAAGCATGTCAGAAATCTACAACAAAGGATATTTCGTGCCAGACAACTTGGGCAGTGGAAGCAGTTGAGAAGATTGCAGAAACTGTTAGTAAGAAGCTACGCCAACCTACTAATTTCTGTGAGACAAATTACTCAGGTTAACACTGGAAAGCGTACCGCAGGGGTGGATAAGGAGGTTATAAACACTCCAGACGAGCGAGTAAAACTTGTCGATAACTGGTTAATGCCAAAAGCATCACCAACCAAAAGGGTATTCATCCCCAAAGCAAACGGCAAGAAACGTCCTTTAGGGATTCCCACTATCAAGGATAGGGTCGCACAGAATTTGGTAAAAAACATACTAGAACCCGAATGGGAAGCAGTTTTTGAGCCTAACTCATATGGCTTCAGGGCTGGAAGAAGCTGTCACGACGCAATAGAAATGGCATTTATTAAACTCAATGCCAGTCCAAAGCAAGGACACCTCTGGGTTTTAGACGCTGATATCAAAGGATGCTTCGATAACCTAGCCCACGAATCGATTCTCAACATGATTGGGTCTGTTCCCCATAGAGACTTAATCAAAGAATGGATGAAAGCTGGATATGTTTACGGGGGTGTCCACAACCCAACGGAAACAGGAACTCCTCAAGGTGGAATTGTTAGCCCGTTATTGTCCAATATTGGATTACACGGGTTAGAGCAAGCGGTAAAATCCTGGTGTCCAAAACTAGGAATCATCCGTTACGCCGATGACTTTATCATCACTGGTAAAACCAGAGAACAAATTGAGGAAATAGTCCCCAGAGTTAAGCAATGGTTATTAGAACGCGGACTTGAGTTAAGCGAGGAGAAAACTAGGATAGCAAATATAGCTGAAGGTTTTGACTTTTTAGGTTTCAATCTGAAACACTATGACGGTAAACTGCTGATTACTCCCCAAAAAGCTAAAGTATTAGCCAAACTGAAGGAACTTAGCCGCCTTGTTAAATCAATGGCGACCGTTACGCAGGAAGTCCTAATCAAAAAGCTCAATCCAATTCTCCAAGGTTTTGCCAACTATTATCAGGGAGTGGTTAGCAAAGAAACCTTCAAATACATGAGTCATCGTGTTTGGCTAATTCTCTGGTCATGGTGTAAGCGTAGACATCCA
>NZ_JAUBOV010000108.1:0-19586 GCF_036700405.1 Microcoleus sp. T3_D1 | reverse complement strand
AGCGTCCCCGCTCGCGTATTGTACAATACGCGAGCGGGGACGCTCGCACTGTAAATGCAAAACTGAGATGCTCCCCGTAAGTATATTATTTTTTTTTCGCTGACTTACTGATTCACTCCTATTCTACAATATTCTCAAAAAACTCTTCCCTGAGAATCGAATAAAGTTTTAGATCCCAATATCGGCCTTTCACAAATAGGTGCTGTCGCAATACCCCTTCCAATTGCATCCCCACTTTTTCCATCACCCTAGCTGAAGCAATATTGTTAACTTCACATCGAGCCATAATTCGATTTAGCAACATCTCCCGAAAACCGAATTCAATAACTGCATTAACAGCCTCGCTCATGTATCCTTCGCCCCAATATCTCCTAGAAAGTGCGTAGCCAATTTCCGCGCGGCTGTGGGTCATGCTCCATTCCACAAATCCGCAAGTTCCGATAAACTTTTTCTCGACTTTGTGGACAATTCCCCAATCTACAAGCTCTCGTCTTTTGTACATTTTAGTAAGTGACCTAAGAAAGTATTTAGTGTCTTCGAGCGAGGTGTGAGTTGACCACATTGTGTATTCTGATACTTCGGGGTTTGAGGCATACTCAAACATATCGCTGGCATCGTTTAAAGTAATTTTTCTGAGCAGGAGTCTTTCAGTTTCTATAGTGGGTAAATGAGCTAATATATCGAGAAGGTTCATTTTGACATTGACCTATATTGTGATACCATTTAAAACTAAAAGCTAAAATTTACAAGCCAATGGTTCGGATTAAATTTGGGCGTTTTAACTGGTTGGATAATGATGCGATCGCAGCTTGGACTTTTTTGGCCCCAGCTTTGCTGTTTCTGGGTACTTTTTTGATTTGGCCGATCGCCTATTTATTTTACCTCAGCTTTACCAGCGGCAGCTTTACCCAGTCGGGATTGCGTTGGATTGGCTTCAACAACTACTGGCGTCTAGTCACAAACCCGGATTTCTGGCAAATTCTCCAAAATACGCTCTATTTTACTACTGCAACAGTCATTCCCAGTTTAGTGATTCCATTGGGCTTAGCAGTTTTGCTAAATCGCTCGTTTGCTTGGCGAGGAGCTCTCCGCACCGCTTATTTTATTCCTTCGATTACCTCTTTAGTTGCAGTTGGCTTGGGTTGGCGGTGGTTGTTTCAAACCGAAGGCCCGGTGAATAATGCGCTAAGTGCGATCGGTTTAAATCCAATTCCTTGGCTGAGTAGCACAGTTTGGGCAATGCCTGTGATAATTCTGCTCAGTGTTTGGAAACAATTAGGCTTTAATATGGTAGTATTTTTAGCAGGATTGCAAGCAATTCCGGTAAATCGTTACGAAGCCGCAGAATTGGATGGAGCTAATGCTTGGCAGCAATTTTTGTACATCACTTTACCCGGTTTGCGACCGACTTTAGTATTTGCTACTGTCACTACTGCTATTTTTACTCTGCGGAGTTTCGAGCAAGTTTACGTCATCACCGGCGGCGGCCCTTTGAACTCTACTAATTTGCTAGTTTATTATATTTACGAGCAAGCTTTTTCGCAATTTGATTTTGGCTATGCAGCCGCTGCGGCAACTTTCCTGATGGCTGTAGCTTTGATATTAGTCTATTTACAACTAAAAGTTTGGGGCGAAGATACTTGATTAGCTAGGGGTATGGGGTATGGACACGGCAATGCCCCTTGGTGTTAAGTTAACGTCCAAATTTACCAGTATTTTGTCCATCTAATAAGTCTCTCGATCCCCCCTAACCCCCCTTAAGAAGGGGGGAAAAAGAGCGTCAAAGTCCCCCTTCTTAAGGGGGATTTAGGGGGATCTAATTTCGGCTATAAACGAGAGATACAAAGGATTTGAAACTTAAATAGACACTAAGGGTTCATGCCGTGTCCGTACAAATAAAATGTGCAATTAACTAGATTCACCATTACCAATTCCCAATTTTATATTCCATGTGTTCTGCTGTTTGTTCAGCTTGTGCTTTACCCAAAAGCTTGCCGACAACGTGCAAAGACATATCAATTCCCGCAGCAATTCCCCCAGAAGTGATGATTTTGCCATTATCTACAAATCGCTGATTTTCGATAATAGTTGTGTTGGGCGCTAATTTTTTCAATAAATCCAATACTTGATGGTGTGTAGTTGCTTCCAAACCTTCCAACAAGCCAGCTTTTGCCAAAAGCAGCGAACCCGTACAGACAGAAAGCACTAATTCTGCTGTTCGCGCACAATCTTTTATCCAGTTAATAACTGCTGAATTATCGATTAACTTTCTTGTACCTTGTCCTCCCGGTACAATTAAAATATCCGGTGGCGGACAATCGGAAATGGTGCAGTCGGGATTTACGCTCAAACCGTTGCGGGCGTTGACAGCACCGGGATGTTCGGCTACGGTAGAGACTGCAAAAGGTCGCTCGCCCTTACTTAATTCTGATGTCACCGAAAACACTTCAAAAGGCCCGGCAAAGTCCAGTACCTCGACCTCATCGAACATTAAAATAGCTACGTTCCTACTTGCCATAAGACCTACTTCTGATAGAGGCAAAAAATCTCGGCGATTTGTTATCGTAGAACTGGTATAATTTAAATTATTAAAGCTATGCCGAAAAAGATTCGCCATCGCGCCGTAACAATCTGTCTTTTATGTCTGGCTTGCGCCTTAGCAATTTCTGTTGCGCCAATTGTCACGCCCGCTCAATCCACAACTCAATTAGAGTTTCGCATTACTCAATTAGAAAGGCAAATTTCTGAACTCAGGGGACAAATCTACAGCTTGCAGAACCAAGGTTCTAGAGTTAACCGGCCTCAGTCTCCTTCCCCTTCAGGTTCTGGTCGCACAAATCCTAGACCGCTGTCTGGAGACCCGATGTTTGACAATTTAGCAACTTTGGCAATTGAAACTAAGCAAGATGTTATTAAAATTCAAGAGCGCTTGTCAAAGCTAGAAGCGTCGAGAAATCGCTAGAGAAGTCATTAGTCATTGGTCATTAGTCATTAGTCATTGGTCATTAGTCATTGGTCATTAGGCATTAGTCAGAAAAAAGAGGGAAGAGGGAAGAAGTCAGGAGTCATTAGTTAGAAGGATGAAGTCATATTATCCCCAACTCAAAACTCAAAACTCTCTCCCTCTCTCCCATTCTCTGACGTTGAGGTCGAGAAAAGCAGGGTCTGCTAAAAGTTAACTGGCAGAACTATTCAATGATATGGAAATAAAAGGCTGCAACCACAAAATTGATTGCTAACAGCAACAGAAACCAGCCTGCGCGAAATGTGTAAGGGAATTTGCCCGTTTTCATCACGGAGTCGGATTTTAATTGGTTCTTCGCTATCTCTGGCATAGGTAAAGCTCCTAATTGATAATGTCACTCTATTTACAAATAGCAGAGTGCGTCGCACTTATGCATAATCCTCTAGAGTTATTTTTTTTGACACTCCCCAGCAGTCAAGGCGAGGGGATTCTTGGTTCTGCGACCTACCTTAAAACTATCTATCCTTGCGGCAGTGTTTAAACCAGGTATCCGTTCAAAAGAACCAAATATCGAGCTTAATTTAGATAGCCTCGCGAGGGTTTGTCTCCCCAAGCTTTCGAGAATTGCTTCTCTTGTTTCTGTGTGCCCCACAGTACATTTTAGACAGTACATTTTAGAAATAAAAAGTTTAGTCTCTGATTTTGGCTTACATTAGTTAGCCCAGCTATGTTTTTCGTGGTTTTCGCTACCCACTAACCATTATTGTTTTCCGACCCGTCGTTTGAGCGTGGTGTCTCATGTGTATCGGCGGTTATTCTACCTGTAGTCTAGTTATTGTACTCTACAATGAACACAATGCAAGAAAGTTCAAGAAAACAATTAACAAAAGTTGATAATTAATTAAAGCCGTCCTAGAAGGACGGGGCTTTATACCCAATTTCTTGGTAACAAGTTTATACCGAGTTGAATTCAAATTAGTTTCAATCGCTCTCTCCGGCGTGGTAGGAACTGCGGACGAGAGGCCCCGATCGCACGCGCTCAAACCCCATCTCCCGCGCGATCGACCCGAAACGGTCAAATTCGGTCGGCGTCCAGTATTTACGCACTGGGAGGTGCTCTAGAGATGGTCTCATGTATTGACCGAGGGTGAGCCGATCGCACTTGGCATCCCGCAAATGGGCCATCGCTTCGACTATCTCGGCTTCGGTTTCCCCGTGCCCCAACATCAAACCCGATTTGGTGGGAATAGTTGGGTCATATTGCTTAACAATACGCAGAACGTCGATCGAGCGATCGTACTTGGCCCCCCTCCGCACCGGCCCTTGCAACCGGCGCACCGTCTCAATATTGTGGTTGTAACAAGCCGGTTTAGCCTCCACCACCGTGCGAATTCGCTGTCGCTGCAACTCATCGAGGCCGGAATTCTCCCCGTCGGGGGCGGGCACGGGGAGGGCGGGCACGGGGAGGGCGGACACGGGGAGGGCGGGCACGGGGAGGGCGGGCACGGGGGCACCGCCCCTACCTGTTCCCCCCCAAAAATCCGGCGTCAGTACCTCAACTTCAGTATGCGGGTTAAGAAGGCGGATTTGGGCGATCGTCCTGGCAAACCAACCCGCACCCCCATCCGGCAAATCATCCCTCGCCACCGAAGTCAGCACTGCATAGCGCAAACCCAACAACTGCACAGCCTCGGCCACCTTTTGCGGTTCCTCCGGGTCTAGCGGCATCGGAGAATGACCTTTATCTACTTGACAAAAAGCACAAGCGCGGGTGCAAGTCGGCCCCATCAACAAAAAAGTTGCCGTTTTTTGC
Organism: Microcoleus sp. T3_D1; assembly: GCF_036700405.1. Lineage (NCBI taxonomy): Bacteria > Bacillati > Cyanobacteriota > Cyanophyceae > Oscillatoriales > Microcoleaceae > Microcoleus > Microcoleus sp. T3_D1. Next base: position 14,808 of record NZ_JAUBOV010000108.1, on the reverse strand, counting down.
GCGTAGCACTCGCCCCGGTTGGGACATCTCCCCTCCTCACAAATCGTGTGAATTTGCCGCTGTTTGATAATTTTTTGCACGTGGGAAAGTTCGCTAGCTTTGCCAACGGGCCTACGCAACCACTCCGGCATCGCCTCGATTTCACCCCGCATTTGGGCGACAACTGCTTTGACAGTAGGAGTTTTAGGAGTTTGGGGGGACATAAAATTAAGTGGCGATTGAGTTAATTCCTTCGATCGTATCCGAAATCAAAGCCCCTGAACTTGTAGGAGTACCACCCGAAATCAGGATCGCCCCCAGGTGCAACAAAACTAAACTCGCCCAGAATTATGGGTAGAATTCTGTTAGGGATATACTGAAGGTTGCAAATCATCACTCATTCATTACTGAAGGAGTCAGTCGTGGCTGGTCAAAAAATCTTGGTAATCGATGACAGTAAAGTCATCCGCCTCCGAGTCCGAGAGATGTTGCCTCAGGGTAACTTTGAAATTCTAGAAGCAAAAGACGGCGAAGAGGGACTCAAACTGATCCGTCAAGCCCGGCCAAATCTAATTATGTTAGATTTCCTACTGCCCAAAGTCAGCGGTTGGGAAGTGTATCAAAAAGTGCAAGCCCATCCTGAGCTTTCTAAGATACCTTTGGTGATCATGTCGGGCCGCGAAGAAGAGGTGATGGAAAAAATTCCGAAACCCTTTGAGAAGCATTTTTTTGCATTCATCGCCAAACCGTTTGAGAAGAAGCAGCTAACTGAGGCAATCAAATCGGCGATGGTACTGGCCAAAAAGAAACCAGTGCCGGAAGCCCCAGCAGCCCCCGCTGCATCCACTTCTGGAGCGGGCGCCGCCGAAATTCAAGCGATGACTCAGCAAATGGCGAAAATGCAAGCGGAAATTGATGCACTCAAAAAACAAATGACTCAGGTGATTACGATCATCAAGCAGAAATTGAAATAATTCTGCAGTTTTTTGAAGGCACTTATGTAGAAGGAAACTTCCACACCGTGAAACTTTCCGTTGAGTCTCAATGGCTGCGATTTTATCCGCATTTTTTTGCCAAATTGTTTGAGCGAGTGCGATCGCCAATAGCCTGCAACTGGTTTCTCAAAATCCCAGTGAGAAAATCAATTAAAAGTTAAAAATAAAACAAGGGAGGAAATTAATTATTAATTTATATTAGGATTTTTAATGGGAGCATCTCATATGTGTAAAAACACTTCTTCTGGCTCCTTTCTTCTTCCTCTTTGCTCCTGCCTCCTGCCTCCTGCCTCCTGCCTCGGGCCTCAAAACTCCAATTTCTAGCTGGGCTGCTTTCATTGAGATGCTCCCTTTTTAATTCCCGCTCGTTCCACACTCAATTATCAACTCCTCAGTCTCATTTTTTTGGTTAATGACTAACGACTATTCCGATTTTTTGCCTCAACTGCGTGCCTCAACTGAGCAATTATTGAAAAGATTAGACTGCTTCGATCGAGCGCAGGTATTAGCGATCGGAGATTTGACCTTGGACGAGTTTCTTACCGGACAAGTAGAGCGAATTTCCCGCGAAGCACCTGTGTTGATTTTGCGCTACGAAAATACTCAGCAAGTACCCGGAGGTGGCGCAAATGCTGTCTATAATTTAGCCAAACTGGGAGGCAAAGTAAAAGTTGCTGGTTTGGTGGGAAAAGACGACCAGGGAAAGGCTTTGTGCGGTATTTTTGAGGCGGCGGGAATTGATACGGGTGGGATTTTAATAGATTCGCAGCGTCCAACTGTCACCAAAACTCGAATTTCCGGGCACGCGCGGCAGTCGGTGACTCAGCAAATTGTTCGAGTCGATCGCAAATCCGACGAGTTGCCGGATTTAGATTTGCAGTTGCAATTGGCAGACTACATCCGGCAGCAAATACCGACAGTAGATGCAGTGGTTTGTTCCGACTACGGCGACGGAGTTTTGACGAATTTGGCGATCGAATCGGCAGTGGTTCCCGGCAAAACAATTGTAGACGCTCAAATAAATTTGCAGCGATATTCGGGAGCAATGTTATTTACTCCGAACTTGCCAGAAGCCGAGCAAGCCGTCGGATATGCTATCAAAAACCCTCAAACTTTAATGCAAGCAGGACGCGATTTATTGAACTTAACTCAAGCTCAAAAAATCCTGATTACTCGCGGCGAAGAAGGGATGACTTTGTTTGAAAGGGCCAACGGCGAAGAAATCAAAAATTCACCCCCTCCAACATCGACTTGTGAAAAGGGGGAATTTGCCATTCAAAGTTGGGACATTCCCCCTTTTAACAAGACTGATGTATTCGACGTAACCGGTGCTGGAGATACAGTTGTAGCAGCAATGACTTTAGCTTTGTGCGTCGGTGCATCCGGTTGGGAAGCGGCAGTTTTGGGCAATTTGGCGGCTAGTATTGTCGTGCGTCAATTCGGTACGGCAACGACGACTGCAGACGAAATGAAAGAAGCTTTGAAAACGATGATTGCAGTATAGGGGCAGCTAAGCTGTACTGCATTTAAATTGCATATTTCGGGCGTTGCTCTGAGCAACGGGCCACAAGAGTTTGATTACTTGTTCCCAGGCTCTGCCTGGTAACGCAGATCCGGAGGCTCAGCCTCCTATTTTCCCGATCGCTTTTCGAGGCAAAGCCTCTGGATATAGGTTCCCAGGCAGAGCCTGGGAACCAGTTAAAATTCCCAATTCCCAATAACTACTTACTCTTTTTCAAAATTTGTCCCTTGTCATCAATTGTCAAACCGCTATTGGGAAAATCGCTCTTTGTCAAACGGTCAATCAACCCCACAGTCCTAAAATTGTTATCAACAGCCGGCACACCTCGCCCGTCAAGTTGGATGGGGATAATCTTACCAGAAACAAAATCCCCTTGCGGAGTCATTTTCACATCCAAAATTAGAGATTTACCGAGTGCTCCGGCTGTGGACAAAGTGCGATAACCCAAAAAATTGCCCAGGGAATAAGCAACCAATTTCCCTTTATAAAGTTCCATAGCTCTGGGAACGTGCGGGCCATGTCCCAAAATCAAATCCGCTCCCGCATCAATCATCGTCCGCGAAAACAAAACCATATTTCCCCGGTTTTCTCCGTAAAAGAACTCAGTTTTATTTCTCACATTGATAGCTCCCGTTCCTTCAGCTCCAGCATGAACTGATATCACTACAATATCAGCCTTTTCCTTAGCTTTTTTGACAACTTCGGCTCCCGCTTTCAGTTCCAGCAAGGAATTGTGAACGTCGCCGTAGTTGCTGAAACCGATAAAGGCAAAATTCACACCCTTGACATTTTGATAAACAATTTGATCTCTTTTGCCAACAGCCTTCATGCCGTTGCTGTCGATGTTTTTAATCGTGTCCTTAAATCCTTGCTCGTTAAAATCGTAAGAGTGATTGTTGGCAATACTCAAAATATCAAAACCAACATCTTTGAAAATTTTGGCATAACTCGGAGGCGTCCGAAAGGCAAACAGCATTCGTCCGCCGCCTGCTTTGGAACTGTAAGGATAATCGGTCATCGTGCTTTCAAAATTGCCAAACAGAATATCAGCTCCTTTGAGGTACGGTTTTACCGACTCTAATAACATCTCTTTTTTTGCCGGCAGTTTGTTGTAGGGATAATTTGTGCCGGGGATCATGTCACCAACTGCTTTGATGCTGACAGTGGCGGGCACAATGGCAGGTTTTTTGGCAGCCGGGGAGGGCGATTTTGGAGCGGGAAGGGGCTTGGCTGCAGGTGCAGGCGCGGGTGTCGAGCTCACTTCTTGTACCGCAGGCTTTGACGTTAGAGGGTTATTAGTAGCGGTGGTTGAGGATTTGTAAAGTTGAGAAGCCAGCACCAAGCCGGATATCGGTACGAGAATTAGACTCAGAACACCGACTGACAGCCCAGATTTTTTAGTTTTAGTGCCTGCTAATTCTGGCTGCGGTGATGGCTTTTGCTGACTTTGGTTTGGGGGTTTTGTAGTTGGGATTTTAGGGGGTTGGGGCGCAGATTTTTCTGGTGTTTGAGGGGGCGCAGTTGTGACATTTTGGGTTTTTTCTAGCTTCGGCAAAGTCACAGGAATGGGAGAAGCGGGTAAACTAGCGGCTACTGCTGCACTCGCAGCTACTGCTGCATTCACGGCAACTAACGGACTCACGGGTGCGGAAGTCAAGCGTTTTTTTAATTCTACCGTCTGACTCCAAGCTGGCAATTGCTGGCCGCCGCGCCGCCCGTAAACTGTCACTGAGTAAAGGTTATTGGGTTGCAGCCGCTGCAAACCTTTGACTGCGACTCGGAGACAGGCTTCTTCTGCGGGTAAATGTTCTGCTTCCAGCAGCAGGTGCAGGGTGTCATTTTCCCGGCTGGCTTTAGCCGTGACGCCGAAGCTTTGGAGTGCTTGGCCGATCAGAAATGCGATCGCCCTGGCATCGCCTTCTTTTGCTAAATTTAAAATATCTTGTTGGCTCACAAACGCCTCTACTCTCACACTAGAAATTTAGCTCGATCTTATATCAAATTTGGTGGCACAGGATGAAATACCGATTGATTTAACTTAAGTAAGTGGGTAGAAATAAACAAAACGTTGGCAAAGGACGCCTGCGTGAAAGGGTCTACTCGCTCTGACTATAGCTCCTAACTAAATCCGACCCTACTTTTACAAGATAGTATGATTTTGGGCGCTGGCTAGCTGAATACAATATTTCCTAACGGTTATCTTAGCCGATCGCCCAAACACTTCTATCCGGCATAATTGCCCCCTTCAAATTAACATCGGTCAAATCAGCGCTCTCTTTCTTACAGCATTTTGGGTAAATAAAACTGGTTTGTGAGCGTCGAGAGTGCGTCCTGGAATGTACTGAAAATATGCGGTTTAGCAGCGAAGAATTAACGAAAAAACCGAGTTTATCGTTACCAGTGCCAATGCCCCTGTCCCACTTCCGCCCAAATTCACACAAAAACGATCGACCCGTCGGCTGGGAAGCTTGTTAAACTTTTGGTCATGCCACGTTATTCGTAAAAAATCGACAGGTAGCCACAATCGTCTGCTAGCGCCCCCGCAGTGCTGCGCTGCAGGGCCTGCACTGCACACTGCACGTAGGTGAGATTAGCTGCAATCAACTTTCGGGATGCCGCTGCTAAAGTCGTAGCCGCCGATGTAGTTGTTCGTTTTAAACTAATTATTTAAAGGAGTTGCAGGTCAATGACACAATTGTGTTTATAATATCTGGCTCAGTGCCCTCTCAAACCAGGGTTTTTCGCTAGTCTGGTGGTATTTGTGAGTTAGTTAAGCCCATAGCAGCTAGGATCGAGCTAACTCAAGGTTAAACTAAAGCTCGTCATGCGGCGTTGCCTCTCAAAACCCGGATTGAGTCTTATGGCGCATTACCGCTCCTCTGTATGTTTGTTCACCTGCATTGCCTGTCTGGGCGCTGGGTTCAGTCCAAGTGCGGACGGAAAGCACCAGGTACTCAATGCCTCCTACCGGGCTGTTTCCCCAGAAATTGCTCAGGCGAACTCTCCCCCGGACGATCGCCAAGATTCCAAGCCTCCAAAACCGTCTCCAGCGCCCGATAAAAACAAATCTCAGCCGTCCAAAACGTCCAAATCTAATTCTAAGATCCCGAAATCGGTATCCAATTTGCTGGTCATTTTGTCTCGTCAGCGGGGGTTCTTAATGTTGGGTTTGGCAGCAGTTGTCGTCACGGCAGCGGCAGTATTTATCATGCTCAAATTAGTTAGCAGTGACGAGCCAAATTATTCTAAGCGAAGACGGGGAAGATTCGATCGCCACAACCAAAGAAACTCTCAATTTACTAATCCCGATTCTCCTAAAAACTCGCACGAAATTAGACCGCAAGAGACTTCTTCTGGGGGACAATCGCTGTCAGCCCTGCCCTACCCTTTTGATTTGCCAAAAGGCCACAGTATCGAGAACAGCGATCGACCTTTTCCGTCGATCGGGGAATCCGGGGAACCCGAATCCCAGGATGCAGCATTCGAGGGCGATCGAATTAATTCCGGCACCTCCCCCTTGGAAACTCACAGCAACGGATACAGCAACACCGGTTTCAACATTCCCGAAACAACTAATCAAACCGATTCCCTAGCGAAGAAGAAAGGTATTGCCCTTCCCGAAACGGATGGTAGACCTAAAGTTGATATTATTGAAGCACTGATTGAAGATTTGCAGCACCTAAATCCGGCTTTGAGGCGCAAAGCAATTTGGGAACTCGGCCAGCGGGGAGATTCCAGAGCCGTTGAGCCGTTGCTCGATTTGCTAGCAAATTCCGACTCCAACCAGTACAGTTTAATTTTGGCAAGTCTCTCGGAAATTGGCATTCGCACTCTCAAACCCATGAATAATGCCTGGTCAATTTCGCTGCAAAATGAAAATCCCGAAGTGCGTAAAAATGCGATTCGCGACTTGACGCGGATTTACGAATTGGTGAATCAAATCAGTTACTTGTTGCACCGTGCGACGGACGATCCAGATCCCGAAGTTCAGGAAACTGCTCGCTGGGCAATCAATCAGTTGAACCGCCTCCGTCCGCGTTCTGGGAGGGATTGATAAGTCTAGCAATTTTCAAGGGATTTTAGATTTGAGATTTTAGAGGGGAGAATTTATAAGTGAGATTATGTTAGAATTAGTTACTACTGACTACTGACTAATGACTAATGACTAATGACTATTTGAAAATATTGTTGCTCTCCACTTCGGTCGGTCAACTCGGTTCCGGGTTGGGCGGCGGAGTCGAACTTATAGTCCTTAACATCGCTAAAGAATTGCACCGCCGAGGTCATAAAATAGCGGTTGTAGCGCCGATAGGTTCAGTCTTAGAATCAATTCCTGTAATCGAAATAACGGGTGATTTGCAAGTAACCGCCCAAACACAAGATTACAATGATCCTATTGTGATGCCCGCAGATTCGGTGCTGGCGAATATGTGGGAATATGCTCGCCAAGTTCAGGATGAATGGGATGTCATTGTTAATTTTGCCTACGATTGGCTGCCGTTTTATTTGACACCTTTTTTTAGGACTCCGATCGCACATTTGATCAGCATGGGCTCCCTTTCCGCAGCCCTCGATCGCATTGCCGGACAAACCGCAGTTCAGTTTCCTGGTACGATCGGAGTTCACACCGCTTCTCAAGCCAAAACATTCGCATTTGCCGATGAATGTCAGTTGTTGGGAAGCGGCATAGATTTATCGCTGTACGAATTTTGCAGCCAACCGGAACCCAAATTAGCTTGGCTAGGCCGCATCGCCCCGGAAAAAGCCTTAGAAGATGCAGTGGCGGCAGCGAAAATTACAGGCATTCCCCTGAAAATTATGGGCAAAATGCAAGATGAGGATTATTGGCAAAAAATTTGTGCAGATTACCCGGATGCTCCGGTAGAATATTTAGGGTTTCTGACAACAACCCAAATGCAAGAGCAAGTCCGTCAGTGCCAAGCATTGTTGATGACACCGCGTTGGGTGGAAGCTTTCGGAAATGTCGCGATCGAGGCTTTAGCGTGCGGTGTACCCGTGATTGCTTACGAGCGCGGGGGGCCTGCCGAAATTGTTAGAGACGGACTGACGGGCTTTTTAGTGGAGCCTGATAGCGTAAATGGCTTGGTAGGTGCGATCGCCCGCTTAGACCAAATTGACCGCAGCGCTTGCCGGCGACAAGCAGAGGTAGAATATTCTTTAGCAGCTTTGGGCGATCGTTGCGAACACTGGTTCAAATCAATCACTGCTAGTAGGGTGCGTCAGTAATAATACTGGCCAATTTTTAGAAAGATTCGCTGACTGACGCACCTTACAAGTTTATTGAACAGCAATTCAAATCTATTCTCAAATTGAGTTAAATAAACTCTTAATCGACCACAAAAAAAGAAAACCCAAACAACTATGGCAACCGAACGTTTAGTGCTTTTATCCAGTAGAGAAATCGAAAAAATGCGCCAAGCAGGCCGCTTAGCGGCCGAACTTCTGCTGCATCTCGAACCGATGGTAAAACCAGGTGTCAGCACTTTAGAAATTAACGACGAAGCCGAACGCTGGACTTTGGCACACGGAGCAAAAAGCGCTCCGCTAGGCTATAAAGGATTTCCCAAATCTCTGTGTGCAAGCGTCAATGAAGTTGTCTGTCACGGCATCCCCAATGCGAAACAAATTCTTAAAGAAGGGGACATTATTAATATTGATGTAACACCTTTAGTTGATGGTTATCATGGCGATACTTCCAAAACTTTTTTTGTGGGGAAACCTTCACCGGTAGCGAAAAAGTTAGTTGAAGTAACCGAGGAATGTTTAAGAAGAGGAATTGCGGAAGTCAAACCGGGTGCTCGTACCGGTGACATCGGTGCAGCGATTCAAGAATATGCTGAAGCACAGGGTTTTTCGGTAGTGCGAAATTTTGCGGGACACGGCGTTCACCGCGTTTTTCACACCGAACCGGAAATTCTGCACTACGGTAAGCGGGGCACGGGGAAGAAGCTCAGACAAGGCATGGTTTTTACGATCGAGCCTATGATTAATGAGGGTACTTGGGAAGTGGAAATTTTGGCCGATGGTTGGACTGCTATCACGCAGGATGGAAAGCTTTCGGCTCAATTCGAGCACACTCTGGCTGTGACTGATTCTGGGGTGGAAATTCTGACTTTGCCGTAGTAATGATTAACCAAAAATCTGAAAAACTCACTCTTAAATCAATAATTAACCATATCCCGTAGGGGCTGGTTTCACCGACAATATCTAACGATTATCAACAATCTAGATAAACCCGCCCCGCCCCAACCGATAACCCAAATCAACCTAAAATTTGCCTCGAATCCGAAAATGTAGGTTTGTATTTATGGGTGGGTGGGGGCGGGTTTTCGAGATTGTCTGTTTCAGTCAGAAATTGTCTGTAAAAGTCGCCCCTACGGAATTATGATCGATTCACCAAACACGATATAACTAATAACGAATAACTAATAACTAATGACTAACATAAAATTTCTGCAACCAGGAGATTTGCTCAAAGTAATTGCCCCTAGTGGCACTTTGCGAGAATCAACCAATTTTGAAAAGGGTGTAGAAATTTGGAAATCTCGCGGCTATCGACTTGAATTAACACCGGGTTTTGACGATCGCTGGGGCTATTTGGCCGGTTCCGATGAAAACCGCGTCCGACAGTTGGCGGATGCCCTCAATGACCCGGAGTGTCGCGGTATTCTGTGTGTTCGAGGCGGTTTCGGCAGCACTCGACTTTTGGAAAAAGGAAAAGTGGGAAAGGCGGAAAATTCCCAATTTCCAACTCCCGATTCCCATCCGTCGAAATGGTTAATCGGTTTTTCAGATATTACTGCTTTGCTGTGGAATCAGTCTAAATTGGGAGTTTGGGGTGTTCACGGGCCGATGCTGACAACTTTGGCGGATGAACCGGATTGGTCTGTCGATCGACTTTTTGACTGCATAGAAGGTCGTCCCTTACAATCTTTGCAAGGTAAAGGATGGGGCAGCTCAAAAGCCACCGGGCGGCTGTTTCCTGCGAATCTGACGGTTGCTTCTCATTTGCTCGGAACCCCGTATCAACCAGATTTGACCGGGGTTATTCTCGCATTTGAGGATGTTTCCGAGGCTCCTTACAGGGTCGATCGGATGTTGACTTTGTGGCGGATGGCGGGGGCTTTCGCTGGGGTGCGGGGCATTGCTTTGGGGCGCTTCAGTCGTTGCGAGATTGACCCAAGTATTCCCAGTTTTAGCATTGAAGAGGTTTTGCGCGATCGGCTGGGGGATTTGAATATTCCGATTGTCTCGGATTTGCCCTTCGGGCACGAGGGAGTTAACGCTGCTTTACCTATGGGAATTATGGCGAGTCTCGACGCTGAATCGGGATTGCTGATTTGTGGCGATAAATCGCAACTTTAGATTAAGGATTAACGTCTATAACTTTAGCTTGAGATTTTGCACCCGCTAAATAGTCCCGTTAGGTGAGGTTGACACGGTTGGCAGAAATTACATTTAAAATGGATTGTGTATGCAAATGTCGGCGCCAAGAAAGCAAAAAGATTTTAAATTTTTCGAGAGGTTGATATGAAAACACACAACTTGTTAAACAGTATTGCTGCCGCCATCCTAGTTACGGGATTGGCACTTACCGGGATTTCCTCAAGTGCAGTTGGCGAACAGATAGGGAATAACGATCGCATTGACGGAGTAATTCGCCGCACTTCCCCGATTTACCGTTTCCGAAATATGTGGACACCCGGAACTCCGACGGAAGAATTGCGCGGCCAAGAATACACATTCAGCGCAAGGGAAGGGGATAACATTGAAGTGTTTTTAGATACAGATAGAAGTCGCGGTTTTACTCCCGTCATGGTGCTGTTTTACGGGAACAACAAACAAGTCGCTTTTACGCTAGACCGTTCTTTTAATTATCAAATTCCCCGTACTGGCGATTATAAGCTTTTAGTGTTAGCAAAAGATGCTGCCAGGGGCGGTAGCTACACGCTGGAAGTTTCGGGAATTGATGGGGGCAACAGACGAGCTCGCAATTCGCGGGACGATTGGTACACCGGACGAGATAACGGCCGAAATGACGGTCAATATGACAGAGCACAGCTTCTGCAAAATGATTTTGGCTTGCGGTCTGTTGATTGTCGCGAGAGACGTTCGATGGTGAGAGTAAGGTTCGACGATAATAATCAAGACTCGACTTACTGCGCTGTCCCGACTAGAAACTTTCCAGCGGGAGATTATTACTACAATTCGCGGACTAGAGATTTAGATTCGGCGAGGGTGGATAATAATAGGAGGTTCGATGAGCGCCGAGATCAATGTCGGGTAGTGGTGGGCGGAGTGTGCGTGACGAGATAGTTTCGATTTAATTAACAGTAGGGTGCGTCGCCCCATAAAATCTACTATTAAGCTCGAAAATGGAGCAGCGACGCACCATACAAGATGAGTCTCTACACATTTAAAGATCGACTAAGCTACATCTTTGAGAGCCGATCGCGAATTGTTCGGAGATTTTTTGACCACGCTCATGCTGCCGTCGGTTTCCAGTACCACTGCTTCGATTTCTTCGATCGACGCGCAGCCCGTCCCCCGAATCGCCGCCCGAATTTCCGATTCACCCACGCGCTGCTGCCGCATCGCCACAGGCAGAAATTGGCCTTGGCTGAGCAGCATAGTAGGTTCGGCTTTGATGAGATTTTTTACCCACTTTACCCGCACGGCAAGCCACGTGACGATGAATTGCAGCCCGATGAGCAAGCCGAGGGCGAAAACGCCCTCGACGAAGGAAACGTCTTTTGACATGATGACAGTCGCCAGCGTCGAACCGAGCGCGATGGTAACGATGAAATCGAAGGCATTCCACTTCGACAGAGTTCGCTTGCCGGAGGCCAGCAGCAAAAAAATCAGCACGACGTAAGCGGAAACGCCGAGCGTCAAAATCCGAATTATTTCAAACCAATTGTCAAAAAACATATTTTTATTTCGCCGTCGTGACTTTGGGCGCTTTGCCGCTGCGCCAGTGCTAGATGCTTTGTCTGCTTGAGGTCGCGGTCGCGGATTCTGTTAATTTGCATTGTCATTGTAGCAGAAGGGTGGATGTGAAAATTCCCTATTAACAATAGTTTCAGCTATTAAGAATTCCTTGACCGTGCCAGAAGGTTGCTATCGAACTCAGCCACTTTCCTCATCTCCCTCCCCGCCGACAGATGAATTTTTTGTCAAAAAGGACGATCGCACAGTGGTAAGCTACCAAAGGCATTGAAATATCTAAGGTAGAGAAAAGTTAAAATGTCGGCATTAAATGAAGTTCCCTTGTTGTTGCGGGCAGCCCGCGGCGAAACCCTAGACCGCCCCCCCGTGTGGATGATGCGCCAAGCCGGCCGCTACATGAAAGCCTATCGAGATTTGCGAGAAAAGTATCCCTCGTTTCGCGAACGTTCTGAAATTCCCGAAGTTGCGATCGAAGTTTCCCTTCAGCCGTGGCGCGCGTTTCAACCCGACGGCGTAATTCTGTTTTCCGATATTGTCACCCCCATGCCCGGTTTGGGTATTGACATGGACATCGCCGAAGGCAAAGGCCCGATTATCCACTCACCCATCCGCACTCAGCAGCAAATCGACAACCTGCAACCCCTGAACCCGGAAGAAAGCTTGCCGTTTATCAAAACAATCCTCAAATCCCTGCGCGAGGAAGTCGGCAACAAATCCACCGTGCTCGGTTTTGTGGGCGCGCCGTGGACGCTGGCGGCCTATGCTGTTGAGGGCAAAGGTTCTAAAGATTATGCCATCATCAAAAACATGGCATTTTCCGATCCAACTTTACTGCATCAGTTGCTGTCGAAATTCGCCGATGCGATCGCCGTTTACGTGCGCTATCAAATCGACTGCGGCGCGCAAGTAGTGCAAATGTTCGACTCCTGGGCCGGCCAACTTTCCCCGCAGGACTACGACACCTTCGCTCTACCTTACCAGAAACAAGTATTCGAGCAAGTCAAAAAAACCCATCCTGACACCCCGCTAATTCTGTTAGTCACCGGTAGCGCCGGCCTCCTCGAACGCATGACAACATCCGGCGCCGATATCATCAGCGTCGATTGGACTGTGGACATGGCCGACGCGCGCCGACGTTTGGGCCCCAATATGAACGTTCAGGGAAATCTCGATCCGGGCGTGTTGTTTGGTTCTCAACCGTTTATTCGCGATCGAATTCTTGATACAATTCGCAAAGCGGGCCCGCGCGGACACATCCTCAACTTGGGACACGGCGTGTTACCGGGTACTCCCGAAGACAACGTGCGTTTCTTCTTTGAAACCGCAAAACAAGCCGACAAATTGCTTGCAGTTGCTGCTTGAGTCCGACAATCCGACAGGGGTTGAAACCCCTGTCTCATAGCTAAAGTCCTCGCTATGAGGACTAAAGATTAATATTTCAGTCGGTTTTAACTCACCGAAGAGCACCCTTGCCAATAAAACATCCCGTAGGGGCGGGTTCACCAATAGCTTTAAAGAGTGCAGACAGGTTAAATAAACCCGCCCCCAGCCACAAAAAAGCCCTTTATTAACAATGGTGCTCTTCAGTCGGTTTCAACTGATATCTTGCACCATTGTCAGCAACAGGCTTTCCGGCCTGTTCCACAAAATATAAATTTTCTTGTGGAACAGGCCGGAAAGCCTGTTCATAAAACACTAATTGAGAATGGTGCAACATCTCAGTTTCAACCGACTTTTGCCCGACGCCAGGGGTTTCAACCCCTGGCGGATTGCAGGAGAATGAAACAGCCCAATTCTCCCCCTTGCCGTCCCCCCCTTCCCCTTCTGCAAAATGAACGCCAAAAAAATTTTCATAACGGGTGCAAGTGGCTGTATCGGTCACTACATGGCCGAAACTTTGATTCAAGAAACAAACCACGAACTTTACCTCTTAGTTCGCAACCCCGACAAATTAAAATTTGACTGGAAAGCCCGCCCCGGCATCCATATATTACAAGGCGATATGCGAGATATCGAGCAACACGCCGAACTTCTGCCAACAATTAATGTCGCAATTTTAGCTGCCACTGCTTGGGGAGGAACTCAAGAAGTTTTTGACGTTAACGTAACGAAAACTCTCCAGCTAATTCAACTACTTTCGCCACAGACTTGCCAACAAGTAATTTATTTTTCAACGGCCAGCATTCTCGGTAGAGACAACAATTTGCTCAAAGAAGCCGGGGAACTGGGGACGGATTATATTAGCTCAAAATACAACTGCATGGTGCATTTGTCAGCTTTGACAAATGTGCCTCCTATTACGGCACTTTACCCGACATTAGTATTGGGAGGAGACGCCGAAAAACCCGTCTCTCACTTGTCCTCTGGTCTGCCAATTGTCGCCAAATGGATTGGTTTGATTCGCTGGTTTAAGGCAGATGGCAGTTTTCACTTCATCCACGGCGCAGATATTGCTAAAGTAGTTAATTATTTAGTTGAACATCCGCCGGCTTCCGAGGAACCGCGACATTTTGTGCTAGGAAATCCGGCGATTACAGCTAACGAAGTGGTAGAACAGGCTTGCCAGTATTTGAATAAAAACATATTTTTTCGGATTACTCTTTCACCTTGGCTGGCAGATTTCTTTATTTGGCTATTCCGAATTCAAGTGGCTGCTTGGGATAGATTTTGCATCAGCTACCGCCATTTTACCTATCAAAATCTTGTGAATCCCGAAAGCATAGGAATGCCGAGTTACTGCGGCACAGTTGCCGATATGTTAAGAACTAGCGGGCTTCCCGATAAAAATAAAAAGTAGTCCGTACACTCCGCACCAATAATCGGACGGGCTAGAAGCCCATCCCACAAGAAAGATTGTGGGATGGGCTTCTAGCCCGTCCCTAATTATTTTGGCGCTTCTCAAATCCCATCCCACAAGAAACAATTTGTGGGATGGGCTTCTAGCCCGTCCCTAATTCTTTATGCTATTCAAGTCTACTGTTTCAAGTTCTTTTTTGCCTTAGTCCCATGCTTTTTAACTGAGATTATCGTTAATTAACGGTCAAATACGATAAGATATCAGCATTTGCACACTTTAACAGGGAACTGCCAGCTAAAAATTGCGCTCAATTTGTGGGTTTTAGGGGGTGTCACCCCTCGCCAGATATTCGATCGAGTGCAAGATCGTAATTTTAGCCTTAACATTAAGTCTTGAGAGTCGATCGAACTCTCACGCCCCGCCAGCCCGATCGCAAGTTGTTTACTGATGTCAGAAACCTCAGCTATCAGGCGTGAGGCTTGAAAGAGAAATCTAACAGGCCATTCTGACCAGACTAAGCTTTAAATAGCTACGTTATTTAGGTC
>NZ_JAUBOV010000004.1:0-156118 GCF_036700405.1 Microcoleus sp. T3_D1 | reverse complement strand
AGCTGACAGGCATTCTTTATTTGGAAAATAACCTGACTGAAGGGGCTTTTACTACCGATCGCCTAGAATTGTTAAAAATTTTATCTGCCCAAATTGCTATTTCCATTGAGAATGCTCAACTTTACGATCAATTAGGGGAATACTCCCGAACGCTGGAACGTAAGGTTATAGAAAGAACGCAAGAATTGCAACAGGAAATCGCTGTTAGAATGCAGACAGAAATAGCCTTGGGCAAGTCTGAGGAAAAGTTTTCTACAGCCTTTCGTTCCAGTCCTAACCCGATCGCGATCGCCCGCTTCGCAGATGGACGCTACATCGAAGTGAACGACAGTTTCCTCAGCACTTTTAGTTACTCTCGCGAACAGGTAATTGGTTTTACAGCAATTGAGTTGAATTTTTGGGTTAATTTAGAAGAATGTGACAGATACAAACAGCTATTGCAAGAATCAGGAGTGCTTCGCAATCAGGAATTTGATTGTCGTACTTCCGCAGGCGAGGTGAGGAAGATGCTGGTATCAGCAGATATTATTGAGCTGGGTGGAGAAGCGTGTATTCTCTTAGTCACTAACGACATTACCGATCGTCAAAGGGTAGAAGAAGCGCTCAAAGAAAGCGAGGCTAAATACCGTGACTTAGTTGAAACATCGCAGGATATGATTTGGTCACTTGATGCTGAAGGGCGTTATACCTTCGTCAACGCTGCCGTCCAACAGATTTTTGGCTACTGCCCTGAAGAAATGATAGGGCGAAAATTCAGTGATTTTCAGCTACCTGAACAACTTCCCAAAGATAACGAGATATTCCAACGTATGCTGAAGGGAGAGTCCGTATTTCAGTATGAAACTATACAATTAGCTAAAGATAGTAGACCTATCAATCTCCGGTTTAATTCAATTGTAGTGCGGGATTCCGAGGGAAATATTTTAGGAATAACTGGCACAGCAAGCGATATTACGGAAAGTAAAAAAGCAGAGGCAGCCTTACAACAAGCCAAAGAAGTAGCAGATGCGGCTAACAAGGCTAAAAGCGAATTTTTATCAAAAATGAGTCACGAACTGCGAACTCCCCTCAATGCAATTCTCGGCTTTACCCAAGTGTTAGCCCGCGACTCATCCCTTTCTCGCATACAGCAGGGACAGATAGGCATCATTAGTCGTTCTGGGGAGCATTTGCTGACGCTGATTAATGACGTGCTGGAAATGTCTAAAATCGAGGCAGGTCGGATTACCTTAAATCCTACTAGCTTTGACCTGTATCATTTGCTCCATTCTCTCGAAGAGATGCTCAAACTCAAAGCTGATTCTAAAGATTTACAGCTCATTTGGCACATCAATTCTAACATTCCGCAGTATGTAAAAACTGACGAAAGTAAATTGCGTCAAGTCTTAATTAATCTGTTAGGAAATGCGATAAAGTTTACTACGAAGGGAAGTGTAACGCTTCGGGTTGCAGCCATTAGTGCGAAACAAAAGTCCCCAACAGACAACGAACCACGGACTATTACGTTTGAAGTGGAAGACACTGGTTACGGCATTGCTCCTACTGAGCTAGATTCTCTATTTAAGGCTTTTGTGCAAACGGACGCCGGTCGGAAATCTCAAGAAGGAACAGGCTTGGGTTTACCCATCAGCAGACAATTCGTACAACTGATGGGAGGAGACATTACCGTCAGCAGTACCTTGAATCGAGGAACAATTTTTAGTTTTGATATCCAAATTAGCTCCCCTGAGATGGCTGAAGTTCAACCTCGACAATCAAAAAGGCGGGTAATTGGTTTAGAACCCAACCAACCCTCATATCGCATCTTGGTGGTTGATGATAAATGGGAGAGCCGTTTGCTATTGGTTCATCTTCTCAAACCGCTTGGGTTGGAGGTGTGCGAAGCAGTAAATGGTCAAGAAGCTATTAGCATCTGGGAAACTTGGAAACCTCACCTAATTTGGATGGATATGGAAATGCCTGTGATAGACGGGTATGAGGCAACCAGACAAATTAAAGCCAAGATGCAAGATGAGGCTACCCCGATTGTTGCGTTGACCGCTAGCGCTTTTGAGGAAGAGCGAGCCATTGTTTTATCATCAGGCTGTGACGATTTTGTGAGCAAGCCTTTCCAAGAAGAAATTATTTTTGCCAAAATGGCGGAACATTTAGGGGTACAGTATATTTATGAAGATTTACCGAACTTTACATTATCTCAGCTTGAGGGTCAAGACTTGAGTGTAAAAGAAGGGGAAAAAACGGGAAATTTAAGGACTACTTTGGCGACAATGCCTGCGGAGTGGGTGATACAGTTACATCAAGGAGCTATCGATGCTGATGCAGAGCTGATTTTAAGTTTGGTCGCCGCAATCCCCGAATCTAATACTTCTTTCGCGGAGACCATCGCTGATTGGGCTAACAACTTTCGTTTTGATAAAATTACTAACTTAACTGAAGAAATGATTCCATGAGCAGTCATCAATTAAAATCTCATTTAGCCAATCTTTTAGTGGTTGACGATACCCCAGACAACCTGCGTCTTTTATCCACTATGCTGAGCGACAAAGGATATAAAGTTCGGGGCGTAATAAACGGGGATATGGCCTTAAAAGCAGCGCGTTCTACCCCACCCGATTTGATTTTGCTCGACATCACGATGCCCCAGATGAATGGCTACGAAGTTTGCCAACATTTAAAAGCGGATGGCAGAACTTCGGGTATTCCAGTTATTTTCTTGAGCGCCCTAGATCGAGTGTTGGATAAAGTCAAAGCATTTGCTGTGGGAGGAGTAGACTACATCACCAAGCCATTTCATTTAGAAGAAGTTTTAGCTCGTGTCGAAAATCAACTAACTATTCAGCGTTTGCAAAAAAAATTGCACGAGCAAAATGCGCGATTGCAGGAGTCCGAGGCTAAAGAGCGAGAGAAAGCCCAAGAACTAGAGCTGGCTCTACAACAGTTACAAAATGCACAAGCTCAACTCATCCAAAGCGAGAAAATGTCAAGTTTAGGGAATGTCGTAGCAGGGGTAGCTCACGAAATTAACAATCCGATTAGCTTCATTAAAGGGAACCTCTCGCCCGTAAGGGAGTACACTGAAGATTTGCTGAGGCTGGTGCAACTCTACGCAGAAGATTTCCCCAATCCCACAGCAGCTATCCAGGAACAACTGGAGGCAATCGATTTCACTTTTCTCAGGAATGACTTGCCGAAGCTAATTGCTTCTATGAGCATAGGAGCTGACCGAATCGGAGAAATAGTGCAATCGCTGCGGAATTTTTCCCGACTTGATGAATCTGATTTGAAAGCGGTGGATATCCATGAAGGACTTGAGAGTACGCTGATGATTTTGCAGCATCGGCTGAAAGCTGAAGCAGATCAAACGATAATTAAAGTGGTAAAAGAGTATGAGGCTCTGCCAACAATAGAATGCTTCGCTGGGCGAATGAATCAGGTTTTTATGAACGTCCTGACTAATGCGATTGATGCGTTGCAATCCCCAAAACGTTGGGGAAATGACGTAGATGATAGCAGATCCATCCCTACTATTACTATTTGCACCAAGTTACTCTCCGACTTTCAAGTGGGTATTTATATTACTGATAATGGGCCCGGCATAACCGAAGATATTCAACAACGCATATTTGAGCCATTTTTTACAACGAAGGAAGTGGGCAAAGGAAAGGGTTTGGGGTTATCGATTAGCTATGCTATCGTAGTGGGCGAGCACGGCGGGCAACTCCGTTGTCTTTCGGTACCGGCTCAAGGGGCGACATTAGCCATCGAAATTCCGATTCACTACTCTAAAAAACGTTTTTATAAAAAAGATTTGGTCGGGTTATAAGCCACACTAAAATAAAAGTAGTCAAAAAGGGTGTCAAATCGTGAATCGTGTTTATTTAGGAGTCATATCATGTCCGATCGATTAACCATAATATCCCGGTCGGGGCGGGTTTTTGAGATGGTCAATTATTGGCAGGTATTGTGGGTGAACCCGCCCCTACAAAAATTGCGATCGAGGGGACATGATATCATTATGATTTGCAATTTTTACACAATTTTCCCTTAATGGCAAGTCGCCAAATTGCTTTTTTTTAGTAGCTTATGCACGCACTCTCAAACCCAAAATAATGATGAATTTAAACCAGGATCTTTTTTCAGTAAAAACCCTAGCAATTGTTTGTGTAATTGCTGCGTTGGTTATCCTTGGGGGAAAAGTCTTTGCCACAACAATCGATTATGCACCGCCATTTAAAGAAAGTACCTTTTACAGTACGACTATATCGGCTAATAAAGATTTAGCTGATATTTATTATCCTAAACCATCCGATCTTAATTCCGGTAATTACTCTTTCCCCATTGTACTTTTATTGCAAGGTGTGCTTGTAGATAAATCATTTTATTCAGATTACGCTAGCCATGTGGCGCGGTACGGCTTTGTGGTAGTCGTTCCGAACCATTTGCGCCCTTCGCCCTTCAATCCCACTTCACCGCCTAATTTGGCGTCGGAAACTTCGCAAATTGCGGCGGTTTTGTCGCAAATGGCGATCGAAAACACAAAGCCCACATCCCCGATCGCGTCTGTTATCGATACGCAGCGCCTTGGTTTATTGGGTCATTCTTTTGGTGGTGCAGTGGGGTTATCGGTGATTGCTAACAAATGTCTCCCAGAATTGTATTTGTGTCAAGAGCCATTTACGCGCCCGAAAGAACTATTAGCGGCTGCATTTTTTGGAGCTAACTTGCGGAATCCTATTGCTAATGAATTTGTACGCATCGCTAATGATGGCATTGCAGTGGCGTTGATTCAAGGATCTATCGATGGTGTCGCCCTGCCCGATCGATCTCAAAGCACCTTTGACCAAATTCAAACACCACCCAAAGCTTTGATTACTGTTATGGGTGCAAATCACTTCGGCATCACCGATGTTAATAACCCCCCTGGTGCGAACCCCGATCGCAATACTGCTACCTTAGAGCGAGCCGTGGGTATTGAAACGATCGCCCGTTGGAGCGCCCTGTTTTTGCGGGCAAATATGCTTAAAGATCGATCGGCATTTGATTATATTTACTCTCAAGGTGACGCCCTCGATCCGAATGTCCGTGTTACCACCGTTGCAGTTCCCAAACCATCTTCTAAGTAGCTCCACCTAAAAAAACGTAAGATAGATTAAGGCTAATAGATAGTGTGTCTACATTTAATCGTATACTGGAGGTCAATCGATTTTAGATTTTAGATTTTAGATTTTAGAATTGAAGAATTGAAGAATTGACCCCACGGATAAATTCGGGGGCTCCTTTATCGGATACAGGTTTTTTATTTCTGGACGGATGAATCCGGGGGCTTGTATCCTGGATGCTTTCGGTTATGCCACATTACTGGTTTCACTTTCTACATTGTGCCAGTTATGGTCGATCGCGACTCTCGTCCCAGGTGACATCAGGCGGCAATCTCTACAATGCCCGCAAATGTATGCAAAACCGCTACCGAGTATCAACTCTCCGGCAACAAACACTCGCCCAATTGGGATCGCGAAGCTGTAATCCGCTACAATCTGTGTTTGGTAAAGAATTTTTACAAGTTCACAGCCCTTTACAGCCTTTGCGGCTTGTACTACCCAACCTGCCTGAAAATATGGATTTTGCTACTCTTGCTGCCCAGCTAAATGCTGGAACTATCTTGCCAGAGGGAATTGTCATCCTCACCCTCTTGGTGGTTCTCGTCGGCGATTTAATCGTAGGCCGCAGTTCCTCGGGTTGGACTCCCTACGTTGCCGTTGCGGGTTTGCTGGCCGCCGTCGCTGCCTTGTGTTTGCAGTGGGATAACACGGATACCATCTCGTTTCTGGGCGGTTTTAACAGCGATGCCTTGAGTTTAGTGTTTCGCGGAATTATCGCTTTGAGTACGGCTGTCACTATTTTGATATCCGTCCGCTATGTACTGCAAACGGGTACTGCTTTAGCGGAATTTATCGGCATTTTGCTGACCGCTACTTTGGGGGGAATGTTCCTCAGCGGCGCTGATGAATTGGTGATGATTTTTATTTCGTTGGAAACTCTGAGTATCTCGTCTTATTTGCTGACGGGTTACACAAAACGCGACCCGCGTTCCAATGAAGCTGCTTTGAAATATTTGTTAATTGGGTCGTCTTCTTCGGCGGTGTTTCTCTACGGGCTGTCGCTGCTGTACGGGTTGTCTGGTGGCGAAACTAAGCTGAGTGCGATCGCGGCTAACCTTTCTACTGTGAATGAAGGTCAATCTCTCGGTTTGGTGATTGCTTTGGTTTTTGCGATCGCCGGAATCGCCTTCAAAATCTCTGCCGTTCCCTTTCACCAGTGGACTCCTGACGTTTACGAAGGTTCTCCTACACCCGTTGTTGCCTTCCTTTCTGTCGGTTCCAAAGCAGCAGGTTTTGCCCTAGCAATCCGCTTGTTAACAACTGCTTTCCCCGCACTTATCGAACAGTGGCAGTTCGTGTTCACGGCCTTAGCCATTCTCAGCATGGTGTTGGGAAATGTGGTTGCCCTCGCCCAGACTAGCATGAAGCGGCTTTTGGCTTATTCGTCGATCGCCCAAGCCGGTTTTGTAATGCTGGGTTTGATTGCAGGAACCGAAGCCGGTTACTCCAGCATGATATTTTATATGTTGGTTTACCTGTTTATGAACTTGGGTGCTTTCGCCTGCATCATCCTGTTCTCGCTGCGGACTGGAACCGACCAAATTAGCGAATACTCGGGTTTGTACCAAAAAGACCCGCTGTTAACTTTAGCCTTAAGTATTTGCCTGCTTTCTCTCGGCGGAATTCCGCCCCTGGCTGGATTTTTTGGCAAAATCTATCTGTTCTGGGCTGGCTGGCAAGCAGGACTTTACGGCTTAGTTATTCTGGGATTAATTACCAGCGTAGTTTCGATTTACTACTACATCCGCGTTGTCAAGATGATGGTAGTAAAAGAACCTCAAGAAATGTCAGACGCGGTGAAAAATTATCCCGAAGTTCGCTGGAACCTTCAGGGAATGCGGCCTTTGCAAGTCAGTGTTGTACTCACTTTGGTGGCGACAACATTGGCGGGAATTTTGTCAAACCCTTTGTTTAATTTGGCTAATGATGCTGTTACCAAAACTCCCATGTTGCAGTCGGCTTTGAGTCATGTGCAACCTGTTGTGGGTGCGAAAATTGACTCGAATTTGGTGTCTCGCCGGGATTAATTTTTCCTGGTTTTGAAATAGTGGAAAACGCCTGACTCTTTGCAGTTGGGCGTTTCTTTTTTGTTGTGATATACTTAGGACTAATGCCAACTGGGGACTATCGACTTGTAGGGTGCGTCAGACTTTCATTATCAACGGGTAATCAAGAGTTTACGCTCTGACGCACCTTACTAATTATGACACTTGCGTAACTCCTGATACTGTTAATTATGATTTTTAAGCGCAGATTAACGCAGATTAACGCAGAGAAAAGTGGGTAATTGAGAATGACTAAAGAACACCTATACCGCATCAACACTGTTTGGACTGGTGCCAGTCAAGGTTCTACTTCATCTTACGACGCTTATTCTCGTGAGTATGCCATCAATATTGAGGGTAAGCCGCCATTTGTGGGTTCGGCAGACCCGACTTTTCGGGGCGATGCTTCTCTGTACAATCCCGAAGATTTGTTGTTGATGGCACTGTCAGCTTGTCATATGTTGAGCTATCTTGCTTTGTGCGCTCGTGCTGGCATTCGGGTAGTCTCTTACTCGGATGCAGCGACGGGCAAGATGGCACAAAAGGATGGAAAGATTCGGTTTACCGAGGTAATTTTGCATCCGCTGGTAACAATCGAAGCTGGTGACGATTTGGAAAAAGCCCGCAGTTTGCACGACAACGCACATCATGTTTGTTTTATTGCTAATTCGGTGAATTTTCCAGTGCTGCATGAGGCAAAAATGCTAGTAAAAAATCAGCCCAACAAGTTTTATACTGCAGATGAGTATCGAAAGTTAGAGGAAACTGCCGAGTTTATAAATGAATACCGCGATGGAGAAATTGTACCAATTGCAGGCAGCACGATTAATCGCAGCCAGATTAAAGGCAATATCTGTGCTGGTTTGCATACTGCTTTGCGGGGGAAGAATGCAAAAGTATTTATCAGCGGTTTGCGGTTGTGGATTCCTCGGTACCGACGCGGAACTTACCCGGATGTGATGGTGATTGAAGGGGAGCCAGTTTTTACCGAGGGGCGCAGTGATGAGATCCTCAATCCGATGCTCATCGTGGAAGTGCTTTCTAAGTCTACCAAAAATTTTGATCCGGAGGATAAGTTTCGGTTTTATCGATCGATCCCTGAATTCCGTGAATATGTGTTAGTCAATCAATCTGAGTTTTTAGTCGCACAATATATTAAAACAGAATCAAATGAATGGTTGTTTCGGGAATATGAGGGAGAATCAGCAATAGTTTCTTTTGCTTCTGTGGGAGTGCAAATTTCTATGACTGATATTTATGAGTTGGTTGCATTTGAGATGTCCCCACATTCTCAATAAGCCTTTTATGAACAGGCTTTTCGGCCTGTTCCACAAGAAAATTAACTGTTTGTGGAACAGGCCGAAAAGCCTGTTCTTGAAAGCAGATAAGAATTATTATAGAGGTAAAGGATGAATGTAATTTGGTTACTGTTAAAAGCTTCTTGGTTAAATGTTTCCATTGCCATACTCACAGGCTTAATCAGCGGCGGTTGCAGCGCTATGTTAATTTCCCTAATTAATCGGGCAATCAGCGACAATTCCAATGCTAATTTAGTCTGGTATTTTGCGGGATTAGCAATCTTGGCTCTTTTGAGTGGCTTTGTCTCCCAATTTTTGTTAATCTACCTTTCTCAAGAAGCTGTTTACAATCTGCGGCTGAGTTTGAGCCGTGGCATTTTGTCTACTCCTTTGCGGAATTTGGAAGAGTTGGGCGCTAACCGCTTGCTGGCAACTCTCACAGATGATGTGGGAACGCTTTCTAATACTATATTTTTAATTCCTTTTCTATGTGTTGATATCGCCGTTGTCGTGGGCTGCTTAACTTATTTAAGCACGATTTCTGGGACGGTTTTTGTGGTTGTCTTTGGTTTTCTGGTGCTGATGATTGGCACGGTGCAGTTGTTGCTCAGCAAAATGCGGAAATTCTTCGATTTAGCCAGAGAAGAACAAGATATATTGTTTAAGCATTTTCGCAGTATTACTGATGGAATTAAGGAACTTAAACTGCATTCCTTGCGCCGCCAAGAATTTTTTACCGAACAATTGCAGGTGAGTGCTGATGCTTCCCGCGATTATAACGTGACTGCTTTGAATACTGGTGCAGTTGCGATTGGAGTTGGGCAGTTGCTGTTTTTTATGCTGATGGGTTTGCTGCTGTTTGGTTTACCCAAATTTGTGCCTGTTTCTACTCCGGTTTTGTCAGCTTACATTCTGACAAGTACCTATTTGATGTCTCCGTTTAACAATATTTTGCAAAGGTTGCCGGCGATTTTTCGGGCTAATACTTCTGTGGAAAAGATAGAGAGGATGGGATTGGCTTTGGCGAGTCAAGCTGAGATAAATTCAACGGTTAAACTGTTTCAAACTGCTGAGTGGGAGACGCTGGAGTTAAATCGAGTAATTCACAGCTATCCGGGAGAAAAAGAAGACAGCAATTTTAGTTTGGGCGAGCTGAATTTGAAGTTTCATCCGGGTCAATTGGTGTTTATAATTGGCGGGAATGGCAGCGGTAAGTCTACTTTAGCTAAGTTAATCACTGGTTTGTACATTCCTGAATCGGGAGAAATTCTCCTAGATGGTCAGCCAATTACTGATGAGAATCGTGAGTGGTACAGGCAGAATTTTTCGGCAATTTTTTCGGATTTTTATCTGTTTGAAAGGCTTTTGGGGATGACTAATCACGATTTGGACAAGCAGGCTGCTGAATATTTGCGAGAGTTTCATTTGGAGAATAAAGTTCAGGTGAAAGATGGAGTTTTGTCAACTACGGCTTTGTCTCAGGGACAGCGAAAGCGGCTGGCTTTGCTGACGGCGTATTTGGAAGATAGACCGATTTATTTGTTTGATGAATGGGCTTCGGATCAAGACCCGTTTTTCCGGGATATTTTTTACAAGCAGTTGCTACCGGAGTTGAAGCGGCGGGGGAAAACGGTGTTTGTGATTAGTCACGACGATCGCTATTTTGATATTGCCGATCGCGCCATTAAACTAGATTACGGTAAAGTAGAGTATGACCGATCAAATGGATAAGTACCGAATTGTCGAAACTTTGACCGAAAGCCAGGTTTCCGACTTGATGGATTTGTACAAAAACGAGTTTTGGAGCGACAAGCGGACGCGGGAAGATGTGGTGAAAATGCTGGCGGCAACTGATGTTATCATTGGTTTTGTCGATGAGAGCGATTCCCTGCGGGATAGCTACGCTTCACGACTAATTGGCATTACCCGCGTCATTACCGATTTTGTCTACAGAGCGATGATTTTTGATGTCATTATCAAGCCTACACACAGAAAAATGGGACTGGGTGCGAAGTTGATGGATGCAGTTTTAAATCATCCCAAATTGCAAACTGTCGAGCATTTTTATCTTAATTGTTTGCCGAACATGATGCCGTTTTACGAGCGTTGGGGTTTCTCCGATGACGTGGGCGAACTTAAGTTTTTGCGGCGAACAACAGGCTGAACTCAGCCCTTTGAAAGCCCCAATCTTTCTAGAATTACGTCTTCTTTGAAACCCACTAAAACAGCCGTTCCATCTTTAACGAAAAGAGGACGTTTCAGCAGCATCACATCCTTAGCAAAAGCCTCTACCCAATCTTCGCTAGTCCAATTGTTCTTGTCATCGCCCAAAGCGCGGTAAGATTGACCGGAAGTATTTCGCATGGGTTGAAAACCCAAAGCAGCTACCCAGCTTTGAATTGTTTCGCGAGTCGGCGGCTGTTCTTTTGTGTTAATGAACTCGTAATTAACATCGCTATCTTTGAGCCACTGGAAAGCTTTTTTGCAGGTGCCGCAGTTCGGGATTCCGTAAACTTGAATTGACATAATAATGATTGTTGATTGTTGACTGTTGACTGTTGACTGTTGACTGTTGGCTGTTTCCTAATAACAACTGACAACTGACAACTGACTACTAACTAATGACTAATCACTACGGACTAATCTAGCTTGTTGAACCCATTTTTGCACGCGATCGACTGAAGGAGTTAAATCATTGCGCTGCATTGTCGCTACGTGCAGCCTTAAAATTTGTTGGTGCAATCTCTCCACGGGCATTTGAGCCAATTGAGCCGGCGAAGCAACGCCGGCGTGAAGTAACAGCCCGCAATACTGACACCCTACACTTGGAATTCGAGCCAAATTTGCCATCGCTACCCATTTATTAACATATTGAATGTTAATCTGTAATTGATTGGCTAGCAACACTTTCGCCGCCTGCGTTTTCGTCAGGCTAATTAGTTGTCCGGTTGTGGTGATGCTGCACTCTTCCAGTTGAGATTGGTTTTCCTTGCTCAATCCCGGTAAATGTGCTATCGGCCAGTCGCGTACTTGCAAGGAACTTTGAGGAGCTTTCTGAGCAGTTTTCATGTTTTTTCAGTGAATTTTACTTATACTTTAAAGTCTAAATTATAAAACAGTCAATAGAGGCGATCGCTCATGTCACAAAATCAACCACAACCAAACAAACGAATTTGGCTGGTGGCGGCTGTTGCCGCCTTGCTGCTAATTGTCGGTGGAGTAGCACTTTCAGCCTTTTTGTCCTCGCGCCCAGACAGCATCCCGGCCCAAGAAAAGCAGGATGATGATGACGACAAAGACGATAAAAAAGACAGCAAGCAAGACGATAGCCAGAAAGAAGATAAAGATTAGACTTTGTGCAAAAATGGCTGCTAATTTTGAAGTCTGGACTTTATTTATTTAATGCCAAGAATTGAATGACTGAAGTCCTTACTGCAAACCCAAGTCTAAATAATCGGTTTTTACCCATGAAAATTACAAACAGCGATAAATTGTTAGCAAATAGTTTACACCTACGGCGCCAAAAACTGGCTCGTTTAATTAATTTTCCGGTAATTTTATGGTCAGGGCGCAGCATTCCTCGCAATTATCCGGCACTTACTTATCCCTTTCGTGCCAGCAGTCACTTTCTATATTTTGCTGGTTTGCCCTTAGAAAATGCTGCCATTCGCTTAGAATCTGGCAAATTAGAATTGTTCTTAGATGACGCACCTGCTAGCAGCACGCTTTGGCACGGAGAAATGCCAAAAAGAGCAGAAATTGCCGAACTAATTGGGGCTGATGCTGCTTTCCCAATGGCCGAATTGAAAGCGCGCTCGACAAATGCAGCAACGATCGCAATTCAGGATTCTTGGACTCAGTTGCAACAGTCTCAAATTCTCGCTCGCCCTCTGGCACCGCCCAACTCGCCAACCGGAATCGACCTAGAATTAACCAAGGCCATCATATCTCTGCGCCTGAGCCACGATGCAGCCAGTTTGGCCGAATTGCGTCAAGCTGCCACTGTCACTGTAGAAGCTCACAAAGCGGGAATGGCGGCAACTCGAAATGCTCAAATTGAAGCAGGGGTGCGCGCTGCAATGGAAAGTGTCATCATCTCCAAAAATATGACCTATGCCTATCCTAGTATCGTTACTGTGCATGGAGAAGTGCTGCACAGCGAACATTATCACAATCCCCTACAAACCGGAGATTTGCTGTTAGCAGATGTCGGTGCAGAAATATCAACGGGATGGGCGGCTGATGTGACTCGCACTTGGCCGGTTTGTGGCAAGTTTTCTCCGACTCAAAGAGCGATTTATGATGTGGTTTTGGCCGCGCACGATGCTTGTATTGATTACATTAGTCCGGGCGTGGAATATCAAGACATTCACCTGTTAGCTGCTCGGATTATGGCGGAAGGATTGGTTGATTTGGGTATTTTGCGGGGCAATGTTGAAGATTTGGTAGAAATGGATGCTCACGCGCTGTTTTTTGTACACGGTATCGGACATTTAATCGGTTTGGATGTTCACGATATGGAAGATTTAGGAGATTTGGCTGGCTATGAAGAAGGAAGAACGAGAAGCAGTCGGTTTGGGTTGGGGTTTTTGCGGTTGAATCGAGTTTTGCGTCCGGGAATGCTGGTATCGATCGAACCGGGATTTTATCAAGTTCCGGCCATCTTAAATAACCCAGATCACCGCGCTAAATATGCAGATATTGTTAAGTGGGAGGAGTTGGAAAAATTTGCAGATGTGCGGGGGATACGCATAGAAGATGATATACTTGTCAGCGAAAAGGGTAGAGAAGTATTGACAGGCGAATTGCCGACAAAAGCTCCAGAGATTGAGGAGTTAGTGGCGGTAAATAAGTAAGTTGAGCCGAGTTCGATCGCACCATTGGTGTCAACTTAACGTCAAACCCAGTTATAGACTGATGTTTGACTATTAAGGCTAGATCCCCCCTAGCCCCCCTTAATAAGGGGGGGACAGGAGTCTTCTCAAAGTCAACCCCTACTCCCCAACAATCAGGGGGATTTAGGGGGATCTAGACTTTACCTAAAAGCGACATTTATCAGGGGTTTCAGGCTTAAGTTGATACCAATTATATCGCACATACGCCGTTACATCAGGTGTGAAAAAAGATAAAGATGAATAAAGGTTGGTCAAGGAATCTTTTGATATTAGTTAAAAAAGTGGTCTTGCAAGTCAGAAAATTCGCTGCAATAATACTTCCACGCAGTGTTCGCAAACCTATATCCTCGCGGCCGCCGATGCAAGCTGCACCTTTGCCCCGCAACGAAGAAGAGAGAGTAGAAGCACTTCACCGCTACAACATTCTCGACACAGAAGCCGAAGCAGCTTTTGATGACCTAACAGCTTTAGCATCTTATATTTGTGGCACTCCGATTGCTTTAGTAAGCTTAATAGATTCTAACCGACAGTGGTTTAAATCAAAAGTTGGTCTGGAAGCGCCCGAAACTCCGAGAGAGTCAGCTTTTTGCGCCCACGCTATTTTAAATCCCAACGAATTGCTAGTTGTACCCAATGCTCTAGATGACGATCGCTTTGTCGGCAATCCGCTAGTAACTTCCGATCCCAATATTCGGTTTTATGCTGGAGCCCCGCTAGTAACTCCTGACGGTTATCCGATCGGCACTTTGTGCGCGATAGATACAGTTCCTCGTAATCTCACCCCACAACAGCTAGAAGCGCTGCGGACTTTAGGACGGCAAATTATTACCCAAATGGAGTTGCGAATAAATATAACTAAATTAAAGCGCGCACAGATCAAGCACAAACAAGTAGAAGAAAAACTCCGTTCGACAGACGAGCAAATTGTCAATTTTTTAGAAGGAATGAGCGATGCTTTTTATGCTTTAGACACCCAGTGGCGATTTACTTACGTCAATTACAAAGCAGCGCAATTTTTGCAGCGCTCGCCGGAAGAACTTTATGGTAAAATTTTTTGGGAAGAGTTTCCAGAATTAGTTAATTCTGATTTTTATGAAGAGTATCATGGAGCAGTAGCGAAACAAGTTGGAGTGAGTTTTGAAAAATATTATCTTCCCTTAAGAGTGTGGTTGGAAGTCCGGGCTTTTCCTAGTCACGACGGGATTTCTGTGTTTTTTCACGACATTTCCAAGCGCAAGAAGATGGAATCTGCACTCAAGAAAGAACAGAGGAAAACTGACGGTTTACTGCTAAATATTTTGCCCGGCCCGATCGTCGATCGGTTGAAGCACGAACCGGGGGTGATTGCAGACAAGTTTGAAAAAGCAACAATTCTTTTTGCTGATTTGGTGAATTTTACCCAAATTTCTACTACAATGTCCGCAACTAAATTAGTGTACTTGCTGAATGAAATTTTCTCAGCTTTTGACCAACTGAGTGAGAAGCACGGCTTAGAAAAAATCAAGACGATCGGGGACGCTTACATGGTAGCAGGCGGCATTCCCATTGAACGCCCCGACCACGCAGAGGCGATCGCCGAAATGGCGCTGGATATGCTAGCAACAATTCAGAAATTAAATGTGAAGCTAGACGCGAAATTTGACCTCCGCATCGGGATTAATAGCGGCCCGGTGGTAGCGGGGGTAATCGGCACTAAAAAATTTATTTACGATTTGTGGGGAAATGCGGTAAATACAGCCAGCCGCATGGAATCTCACGGCATAACAGGTCGCATTCAAGTCAGTCACTATACTTATGATTTGCTGCAGGATAAATATGAATTTGAAGATCGCGGCGAGATCGAGATTAAAGGTAAAGGGCAAATGCGGACTTATTTGCTGACGGGTAGAAAAACAGTAAGCGATCTCAAAATTGCAGAGCTTGACTAAAGTGCCAAATAGTTTGCTAAAATTCTCCCTAGTTGATTATTGAGAGGAAGTTTTGTGTTTGCTATTAAACGAGCGCTCAAACTGAATAACAGAGAAGCGACCGTGATGGCAAAACACGCAGGATTCCGGCGCGTAGTATTTAACTTTGGGCTGAGCTTGCGGACTCAAATGTATAGCGAAGGGAAATTTACCGACTCGAAGGTGATAGGCGAAGTCAAGAAAGTTCTCACCAACTACGTCAAGAAAAAGCCTGAATTTGCTTGGATGAACCAGTTATCTAGTCGAGTTTACCAAAATGCGTTAATCGATCTAAAAGATGCTTTCAATCGTTATCGCTCTGTCCAAGCAGGTCATCCAAAATTCGCCAGCCGCAGAGACAGTCAATCCTTTACAGTCGATTCGTCTAACGGCAAAGTTTTGTTGGTCGCTGGTAGCACCATTAAAATCCCTACGCTGGGAACTTTTCGGCTTGTTGAACCATTAGAATGTGGTTTTATTTCTCAATTGTGTTTAAAAATGGCTTTAGACAAGTTTAGGTAAGTTTTACAAAGCAGTAAATAAAACTAAGACTTGAAAGTACCTGATTGTTGAGGGAAACTCTGCAGGCTGCGATTAATCGCCTCGAAGGCGCGATCGCCCGCTCGGCAGAACGGCTGCAGCAGAGCAGCCAAATAAGATTATGCTATAGACAGAGATATCGCAGCAATCCGAGGCGCGGTACTCGACCTTATAAAAATACTAAGTTGAAGTCGTCGGAGCCTTTAATAATGGTTCAATTTCATATTCAAACCGATAGCGATATTCCAGCATCCACCCAACTATTCAATCAAATCAGGTTTGCGATCGCCTCGCGACAATTTCCGCCCGGACACCGCTTGCCCAGCACCAGACAGCTAGCCATGCAGACGGGTTTGCACCGCAACACCATCAGCAAAGTATACCGCCAGCTCGAAAATACCGGACTCGTAGAAGCCCAAGCAGGATCGGGCATTTACGTCCGCGCCCTAGGCAACGAAGGCGGCAACAAACTCAAATCTCCGATCCTCGAAGAATATCCCCTTGCCAACAAAATAGTGCAAGGAAGTATCGATCAACTGCTGGGACAGGGCTGTACGCTCAACCAAGCGAGGGAATTATTTTTGGCCGAAATTGACTGGCGGCTCAGGTGCAGCGCCCGCGTGGTCGTTACAGCCCCCACAGAAGACATCGGCGTGGGTGAACTGATGGCGAAAGAACTCGAACAAGCTCTCCGCATTCCCATACAGTTAGTGCCGATGGAACAGCTAGGTACTTTTTTGGATCAAATCTCTTCGGGAACTGTGATCACGAGTCGGTATTTTATCGGAGAAGCAGAATCGATTTCGGCACCGCGTTCGGTGCGAGTTATTCCCGTAGACATCTACGACTACAGCCAGGAAATCCAGTTAGTCGGGGGTTTGCCGAAAGACAGTTATTTGGGTCTCGTCAGCCTGAGTCCGGGAATGCTGCGATCGACCGAAGTCATCATCCACAGCATCCGGGGAGAGGATTTGCTGGTAATGACGGCCTTGGTTTCAGACGAGTACAAGATTAACTCGATCGTGCGATCGGCCAGAACAATTTTTTGCGACCAACCGAGTTTTGCTACAGTAAAAGCTGCCATCAATGCGGCTAGAGAAGATATTATTCGTCCCCCGCAACTGATATGCTCCGAAAATTACATCGGATCTAAGTCGATTAATTTGCTCAAGCGCGAGTTGGGCTTGGGGTAAGTCAGTTGACAGTTGACAGTTGACAGTTGATAGTTAGCAGTTAGCAGTTGACGGTTAACCGTTGACCGTTTGCAGTTGATAGTTGTTGTTCTAATTTCCAATAACCAATTCTCAATTCTCGATTACCGATTACCAATTACCAATTACCAATTATCCATGACAATTGAAATCCAACCTTCAATTAATGTTAAAACGGCGATCGAAAGCCGGCGGGCCGCGCGCAGTTTTCAACCCGATCCGATTCCCCCAGCAATATTGGCAGAGATTTTGCGGTTGGGAGTGCGATCGCCCTCTGGTTACAACTTGCAGCCTTGGCGGTTTATCGTACTTCAAGACCCAGCCAGCAAGGAAAAATTAAAAGCTTGCGCCTTCGATCAGCGCCAAGTGGTAGAAGCCCCAGTAGTATTAATCTGTTGTGGCGATCGGCGCGCCACCCAACCCGAAAACACCGAAGCCGTCATCGAATTGGGCAAAACCACAGGCGCAATGAATGACAATTTAGCCGGTTATATGCGACAAGCAATCCCGCAATTGTTCGAGAACCGTCCCTGCTTCGAGTCCCTAGAAACTTGGACAAACAGACATACAATGCTCGCAGTAGCCCACTTAATGATTGCAGCTAAAAGCTTTGGGGTAGACAGTTGTCCGATGGAAGGTTTTGTCAGCGCTAAGGTGAAAGAAGCCTTTCAAATCCCCGAAGAAGTAGATGTTTGCTGTTTGCTGCCGCTTGGTTATGCAGCAGCACCTTTCAAACAATATGGCGGACGTTTTGACGTGACTCAAGTTTATTACAGCGAAAGTTATGGACAGGCTTTGCAAGCTGAGATTTGAGAGTTAAGATTTTGTGGCAACTTGAATTTTAAGAGTTAAGATTTGGAATGAATCAGTGCCAAAGTTCAAACACATCAAAAATCCCGACAGTTCTGCAATCTCAAATCATGTCCGGTCGAGCGACCGGGATTTTTGTAGGGGCCCGTGAGCCAACAATACCTGCCAATAATTGACCATCTCAAAAACCCGCCCAGACCGGGATATTATGGTTAATCGATCGGACATGATATCAAATCTAAAATCCCAAATCTAAAATCGCAAGTGGTGAGATCAGACAGAGGAGAAAATATGACAGCAGCAACGCGACAAAGCAACGCACAAATTCTAGAAGTAAAATTGCAGCAACACTTGCAAGCAGCCGGATTTAAAAACTTACCGCTTTATATTAGTTGTGATTTTCGAGATGAATCTTTAACGGTTGTGGGAGAACACCCGCGCAGTTTAGTTCTCAAAGCCAAACCGACTTTTGCGGTGCTAGAAGCAGCAATTCTCGAAATAGAACCCGAATCTATTCAACAGATTGGACTTTGCCTAAAAATTACCGGGCAAAAACAGCCTTATGCTTTCCATTCTTTTACCATGCACCACCCGGTTTTGTCAAGACCAAAAGCAGTGCTGTTGTTCAAAAAAACCGAGAATCTCCCTGCTGAAGAAACGGGGATAGTCTTAACAGAAAATGTGGCAGATACGGCGGATGTAGAGGAGGAGATACCGTTAGAAACCGATGATAAAGATGCGTGGGATGAAGAATATTTTCCCAATTTGTCTGAGAGTTCCAGCAATTCCGAGCCGATCGCCTTTAGGGTAGCTGCAATCCCGGCAGATATTGCAGACAATCCCTTCAATCCGCTGGATATGGAAGCGGTAACAGTTGCCCCAAAACCCAAGCATTCACCGTTGGCGATGCTGGCTGCTGCAGGAATCATCAGTGTCGCGGCGCTAGTTTTGGCAGGCGGTTATTATATGCTGAGCCGGCCCTGCGTCATCGGAGGATGTAGTGCTTTAGCTAATGCCAAACAGTTGAGCGAGAATTCGACGAAGACGCTGAAAACGTCAAAAGTTGCCAACAGCCCCCAAGAAGCGCAGCGACAGTTAAAACAGGCGATCGCCCTTTTGGAACCGATTCCCTCATGGTCAATTCATCGCGGTGAAGCTCAAAGCGCTCTGGAAAACTACCGTTCGCAAAATCAGAATTTAAACTCTGCGATCGATGCAGCACGCCTCGCACAGTCAGCAGCCCAGAAAACCCAAAATCCGCCTTATTCTGCCGAGGACGGGCAAAAAGCGCAAGCTCTGTGGCAAAGTGCGATCGCCGAACTCGGAGAAATCCCCACAGACAGCCCAGTGTATCCATTTGCTCAGAGAAAAACAAAGGAATACCGGAAGAATGTAGTAACAGGAAATCGGCAGTTAAGCACAGAGAAAAAAGCCGAAAAAACGCTGCTCGCGGCCAAAAATACAGCCCAAATAGCAGAAGCTCGCGAAGCAGTAGCGACTACTGCCGAGACTTGGGATCAAGTGCAAGCAGGTTGGGAAGAATCCCTCGCAATCCTATCAGAAATTCCCACGGGCACGACATCTTACCAACAAGCTAAACTGTTAGTTCCCAAATACGAAACCAAACTTTCAGAAGCTCGCGAGCGCAAAAATGTCGAAGGAATTTCGGAAAATGCGTATACTCAAGCTGTGACTTTAGCAGCGGAAGCTCGAATTTTTGAGGGCAAAAACGCCTGGTTTAAAGCATCAGAATCCTGGCGAAGAGCTTTGAGTTACGCGGAGCAAGTGCCGGCGGCAACTGCCTATTCTCAGAAAGCCCAACCGCTGATCGCTTCCTACAAAACTTCATTGCAGCAAGCAGAAGTAAAGTTACAGGAAGAAAGAAACCTGCAAAAAGCCCGCACCGATTTAGATAGAACTTGCAAAGGCAACCCCAAGATTTGCGACTATACTGTTAGCAAAGATTTGATTGCGGTGCAGATGACTCCAGGTTACGTGCAGAAACTGCAAGAAACTTTCATCCAAGCAAACAACAACAATGCTGTGAAGACTCGCCAAGCTGTAGAAAAGCACGTTCAAACGTTGCAAAAAGCTTTGGAGGCGATCGCCGAAAACGCCAAAATCCCGATGCAGGTGTACGATGGCGAAGGCCAGCGAATTGGGAGTCACGAACCGAAATAAGCTGTTACGGCATTTAA
The DNA here is from genome assembly GCF_036700405.1 of Microcoleus sp. T3_D1. Taxonomy (NCBI): domain Bacteria; kingdom Bacillati; phylum Cyanobacteriota; class Cyanophyceae; order Oscillatoriales; family Microcoleaceae; genus Microcoleus; species Microcoleus sp. T3_D1. The sequence continues at coordinate 136,016 of NZ_JAUBOV010000004.1, read as the reverse complement.
TTTTAGTTTTTGGGGCGGGCTAGGAGCAACGCCCCACTCATTGTTTCAAGAAACATGATTGTTACAATTAAATGCGCGCTAACAACTTAGAACATCCGAACACACGCTACAATTTCGGCAATCAAAAAGTATAAAAGGATGTTAGCCATCAAATGCTACAAAAGGTAAAACTTCATAACTTCAAAAGTCATAAAGATACAAAACTTAATTTTGATAGTTCGCGCCTGCACGCACTCGTAGGGCAAAACAGTTCTGGTAAAACATCAGTGTTGCAAGCATTGCATTATCTCAGTCGGCTTGCTAATTCATCATTTGAAAATATTTTTCAGCATGAAATAGCGCCTCAATTTATTACAACAATTGGGCAAGATAATATGTCTGTTACTGCAACTGGTTTTTGGAAAAACCCAGATATAAATAATTGGAAAGCTTCCTATAAATGGAGCGTAGACGTTAATCATGGGTGGGCGTTTAGAGCATCATGGAATGCCAATAAAAACCCGGAATATGAAGTAACCTCTGCACCTTCCTTAATGACTACGGAAGAGCCAATTCAGCAATCTTTGAGAAACGCAGTTCATCTTAAGCTCGTAGCCAGTAATCTTGCTAAAGCAGCTTACAGTGATGCAATTACACCGCGAGTTGAGTTCGATGGTTCCGGGTTAGCACCTACCTTAGACTATCTTCGTAACGAAGCTCCAGATAAATTTCAATCTTTACAGGAAATGTTGAAACGGATTGTACCAGGTGTACGCGAGGTAGGGGTAAGGCGAGCTAAAGTTATGGTGAATCGCCAACGCTTAATCGAAGTCGGTGGAAAGTCTATCTCCTACGAAGAAAGTCAGGAAATGGCAGGGCAAGAAGTTGTCCTAGACATGAATACTGGTAAGCGTATACCAGCCCATGCCATTAGCGAAGGCACAATGCTCACTCTAGGATTATTGACTGTTTTGATGAATACTAATCAACCTAATTTAGTATTACTAGATGATGTTGAACAGGGACTCCATTCAACAGCGCAACGAGAATTAATCGCTGTTTTCAAGGAAATTATTCAAGAAAACAGCAACCTGCAAATTATTTTTTCGACCCATTCTCCTTACATTGTCGATGAACTTATTCCTTCTCAAGTCCACGTATTAAGTAACAACAATTCAGGTGTGACTCGTTGCAAACGATTGGATGAACACCCTGATGTAGAATGGGCAAAACAAACTTTAACCACTGGCGAATTTTGGGATTCGGTGGGGGAAGATTGGGTGGTTGCAGGAGAAAGAAATGATTGAGTTTGTCGTGATTGTAGAAAGTAGCGCAGATGCACGAACCGCTACTAAATTAGCCGATCGCGTTTTAGTAGAAAACATTGATTGGTTAGAACCTGAGATGCTGCAACATCTATTTCACTGGAGTGGTTTAGAAGAAAATACAGAGCATTCTTGCTGGAAAAATATTAGTCATATCATTGAGCGTGAAAAAGAATCAGGATTTCAGCCACCCCGATTTTTACGTCGTAATAAGCCTCGCCAGAAAACATTACAACCTGATGGAGCAAATACTATCAAAATTATTAATTTAGTCAGTTATCTTCAAAAAACACGAAACATTAAAGCACTTCTCTTGATTCGAGATTTAGATAATCAACCTGAACGAAGACAAGGAATTGAGCAAGCACGTTCAGAACACATTAATCGACCACCTAAATTAGAAATTGTTATTGGTACAGCCGAGCGAATGCGGGAAGCTTGGGTTTTGAATGGATTTATTCCATCTAATCAAGACGAAGAACAAATCCTTAAAGAGATAACGACACAATTGAAGTTTAATCCTTGCGAGGAGTCACACAGACTACGCTCTAACTCATTGACAGAACCCGATCGCATTAGAAATCCTAAAGTTGTTGTCGAAAAGCTAACAGGTGGCAAGATGGAGCGCGAACAACAGTGCTGGGAAGACACGCCTCTGGAATATCTGCGAGAAAAAGGTGTTCATACAGGCTTAACAGCCTATATTGATGAAATCGAGGAACGATTAATTCCAATCATTGGATCTGCTGAGTAAGATCAGCCCGATATTCCCTAAACCTGCCCAGACCGGATCTTGTGGTCGATAAAGTCACGGGCGGGGGGGGTTTATGATATTTATCATTTGTATGGGAGATATTGGTGAACCCGCCCCTAGGGTAATCATAATCAATTTACATCTACAATCACCTATTAACAATTACCATTTTATCAATTGTGCATCTTGATTGAAAAACTTCCGGGACAATCCCTCAGTCAACAGCAGAGTAGCGATTACAGTTGCCAGCGCTAACACAAACATAATCAAAATCTGGTAAGATGCTGCATCGAGAGGACTGACACCGCTCAGCATTTGACCTGTCATCATTCCGGGTAAAGTTACTATTCCTACCACCGTCATTGTATTTAACAGCGGGATTAATCCAGCTTTGATCGCATCTTTGCGGTACTGCTTTACTGCTTGCTGCGGCGTCGAACCTAAACTTAAATGGGTTTCTATTTCTAACTGGCTGCTATTAACTGTACTCACAAGTCTTTCGCCCGCGATCGCCCCGGAGTTCATGGCATTGCCCAAAATCATACCCGCTAAAGGAATCAGGTATTGCGGTTCGTACCAAGGGTCAGGTTGCAAAATTAGCAAGTTTGTATAGGCGAGAGTCAAGGCCGTACTGATAAAAATTGAACCCCAAACTAAGGGCAGTAAGTTCTTGATTTTTTTGCTGATGCGGTTGCTGGCAACCATGCTAGCTGTTGTCAGCATGATTGCTAAAACTGCTAAAACCAGCCAAGGATTTTTCCCCTCCGGGTCAAATATGACTGCGAGCACGTACCCGACTAAGATTAGCTGGATCAGGGTGCGCCCCGCGGCGATCGCGATCGCCCCCTCCAATCCCAATCCCTGCCACGCCGAAAGCCCGATCGCGATCGCCACCATCCCCAAAGCCCAACCCAAATCAGTAAAATCTAGCAGAATTAACACCGGCCCACCCTTTCGATAATGTGATTGTTTGCCTGTCCAAATATAAGATATTGCAATAAAGGTTTCTGAGAAACAGTTTTGCTGCAAGAATTTGCTTTGATAATCCTTGAAATTTATGGTGTGAAGAGTGAATAATGTTCCCCCCCTCGACTTAACCCGCCAATACGCCCAGATTGGCGACGAGATAACCGCAGCGGTGCAAAAAGTGCTTGCCTCTGGCGGCTACGTAGGCGGCCCGGCCGTGAAGAGTTTTGAACGAGAGTTCGCCGACTACACCGGCGTTTCCGAGTGCGTTGGCTGCAACTCCGGCACCGATGCCCTGATTTTGGCTTTGCGAGCTCTCAAAATTGGCCCTGGCGATGAAGTGATTACCACTCCTTTTACCTTTTTTGCTTCGGCTGAGACAATTAGCGCCGTCGGTGCGACTCCAGTATTTGTCGATATTGACAGCGAGACTTTTAATCTGGATGTCGAGCTCCTCGAAGCGGCAATTACCGACAAAACCAAGGCAATTATGCCCGTCCACATCTTCGGCCAACCGGTAGACATGACTCGGCTGATGGAAATTGCGACTCGGCACAATTTAGCCGTAATTGAAGATTGCGCCCAGTCTGTCGGGGCCCAGTGGCAGTCTCGAAAAGTCGGCAGCATCGGCCATGTCGGCTGTTTCAGTTTTTATCCGACCAAAAATTTAGGCGCTTGCGGTGATGGTGGCGCGGTGACGACAAACGATCGAGCCCTCGCAGCAGAAATGCGAATGCTCAAAGAACACGGACAGTCTTCTAGGTATTTCTACGAAGAAATCGGATACAACAGCCGTTTAGATGCCCTGCAAGCGGTGATTCTCAGCATTAAATTGCGGTATCTCGACAGTTGGAACGCTCAGCGGCAGGAGAAAGCGACACTTTACAGCGAATTTCTCTCCCGCGTGCCCGGAGTTGCCCTCCCCAAAGAATTGCCCGAAGCAAAAGGAGTTTGGAATCAATACACGATCCGGCTGACAAGTCCAGAAGACGCGCAAAATCCCTCTGGCAATTTTCGAGATTGGATGCGGGCTCAGTTGCAGGAAGCTGGCATCGGTTCGATGGTTTACTATCCGTTACCTTTGCACCTGCAACCTGTTTACAAATCTTTGGGCTATTCTGCCGGCCAATTGCCAAAGGCTGAGCAAGTTTGTCGCGAAGTCTTGTCTTTGCCGATGTTCCCGGAACTGTCGAGGGATCAACAAGAGCGGACGATTTATGGGCTGAAAGATTGCTTGGCAAAGGCCGATCGCATCCGGTAGCTTTGGCGCGATGGCGTCAGCGAGGGAAATGCAGGAGGAGAAAAGAATTGCAGGGTTGCAGTGGTGTGAGAATGTACAGCAATCAGGGAGAGCTGTTAAGTATTTTGACCGATCACTTGTACTTTTATGTACTATATTTAATGAAAAGAAACAAATTTAGGCTAGCAATCCGCCTCGAACGGGTGCATTTTCCGCTCGCCTAAACCTTGCAGTGCGATCGGTCAATGACGAAGAAGGAAGTTCGGCAACGGATTCGCTCGACGGATGTAACGGATGTAACGGATGTAACGGATGTCAGGAAGAGGGAAGAGGGAAGAGGGAAGAAGGAAGAAGGAAGAATAATTAATGTTTTAACTTTTAATTTTCGACTTCCAATCCCCGATGCCCGATGCCAGATGCCTGATAACTAATGCCCCATGCCCGATGGCCGATGCCCAATTCTCAATTTAACCTGTAATTTTCAGAAGATAAGAGGAAAATAAACGAGTGCCTCAGTATCAATTCACTCAGGCTAGACGCTACGATCCACAAGCGATCGCTCAGTATTACCGCAAACGTCCTTGGAAAGCAATTTGGCGCGCAATTACCGTTATTTGGTCTTTTGCAGGCTTTGTGCTGGGGATGCTGTGGGACAGTTGGCAGCACGAAGTCGCAGCACACCAGCCGGAACGGGCCGCCCACCTACGACAAATACTCACTCGCTTGGGCCCCACTTTCATTAAAGTCGGCCAAGCCCTTTCTACCAGACCGGATTTGATCCGCAAAGACTTTCTCGAAGAATTGATCAAACTTCAGGATCAATTGCCGCCGTTTGACTCGGTGCGCGCTTTCGAGATTATTGAAGCGCAACTCGATCGCAAAATTAGCGAAACCTACAGCGAAATCTCCCCCGAACCTGTCGCCGCGGCAAGTCTCGGTCAAGTCTACCGAGCTCGCCTCCTCACCGGGGAAGCAGTAGCAGTCAAGGTTCAGCGACCGAATTTGCTGCCCGTCTTGAGCCTGGATCTTTATTTAATGCGCTGGGCGGCTGGATGGTTGGGCCCGTTGCTGCCGCTGAATCTCGGTCACGACCTTTGTTTAATAGTCGATGAATTCGGTATCAAATTGTTCGAGGAAATTGATTATATCAATGAAGGCCGCAACGCCGAGAAATTTGCTACAAATTTTGCCGACGATCCGACAGTAAAAGTTCCCAGTATTTACTGGCGTTATACTTCAAATTGCGTTCTGACTCTCGAATGGATTGACGGCATCAAGCTGACAGATATGGCAAGTGTTAAAGCCGCAGGTTTGGATACCGATAGTTTAATTGAAATCGGAGTCCGCAGCGGTTTGCGGCAGTTGCTGGAACACGGATTTTTTCATGCTGACCCTCATCCGGGAAATCTGTTTGCCTTAGCGGACGGCCGCATGGCTTACATTGATTTTGGGATGATGGATCAGATGGAAGAAACAACTAAAGAAACTTTGGTTGATTCTGTCGTTCATTTGATCAACAAAGATTACTTACAGTTAGCCAAGGATTTTGTCAAACTTGGCTTTTTGACTCCAGATACAGATATTATGCCGATCGTCCCGGCGTTGGAATCTGTACTGGGTGATATCGTCGGCGAAAAGGTGTCAGATTTTAACTTCAAGACGATTACAGACCAGTTTTCGGAGTTGATGTACGATTATCCTTTCCGGGTGCCGGCGAAATTTGCCTTAATTATTCGCTCTCTGGTGACAGAAGAAGGTTTGGCCCTGACGCTGAATCCGAATTTCAAGATAGTCGAGGTGGCGTATCCTTATGTAGCGCGGCGTTTGTTGAACGGAGAATCTCCGGCTCTGCGGCGGCGTCTGATTGAGGTATTATTCAAAGATGGCAAATTCCAGTGGAACAGGTTAGAGGACATGATCGCGATCGCCCGATCGGATCGCAGTTTCGACTTGCTCCCCACAGCACAACTAGGCTTGCAATTTTTGCTGTCAGAGGAAGGGTCGTTTTTGAGACGCCAGCTAATGTTAGCTTTGATTGAGGACGATCGAATCCACACCGAAGAAGTTCGCAGCCTGTGGAACTTAGTCAAGGAAGATTTGCAGCCCAGTCGCCTGTTCAACGTTGCTCTAGGCGCTTTGACGGAGTTTTCCACAGCAGGAGCAGCCGCGCTAACTCGATTTTAGTCATTAGTCATTGGTCATTAGTCATTAGTCATTGGTTATTTATTGGTTGTTAGTTGTTGGTTCTAATAACTAATTCCCCATACCCAATGCCCAATGCCCTGTTTGGCCAATGCCCCATGCCCAATTCCCCATTTCCTATTACCCAAATTAAGGAATTATTCGTGTATTATTTTCCAGAACCTCCCTATTTTTTAATGTCGGCTGGATTACTAGCAGGTATGGCTTCCGGCGTAGCATTTGAAGCAACTCTCAAACAATCCGTACAACAGTGGTCTAAAAATCGTTATACTCGCACTTTGGCTAACCTGCCAAGGCTGCAATTGGTCATACCTTTTCTGGGAATGGCTGGCGGTATTTGTGTATTTTTAGCTTCGGGGATGGAGATTTTTGGGTTCCCAAAACTACTTTGTTATGCCCTAGCTTTGCCGCTGACGGTACTCACGGGCTGGCTAGTTTGGACTCAGCTAGGTAAGCTTTTGATTGAGTTAGAACGCGGAGGTTCCCAAGCGCTGGATTTAGATTCTTTTGAACAATGAAAGTTAACTATCAACCTCTTTTGTGAGAAGCAAGGGGGTTGATAGTTATCGAGGATTATCCTATTTGATGCTTTTTGAACCGCAGAGAACGCAGAGAACGCAGAGGAAGAGAAAGAAGAAGATGATGACAACTTAGGAAATAACTTGTGTAAAAAGTTTTAAATCTAAAATCTAAAATCTAAAATCTAAAATCGAATGAGTATTTTAATTGTTACGGGTGCGGCGGGATTTATTGGCTCTAACTTAGTAGAAACTCTTTTAAATCAAGGGGAGACGGTGATAGGTGTTGATGAGTTCAACGATTATTACGATCCGGATCTAAAGCGCAAGAATATTGCACGATTTGAAAGGTATCCGGGTTTTGAATTGGTGGAAGGCGATATTTTGTCTCTAAATTGGCGAGGTCTTTTATCTGATGCTAAGGTAATATTTCATCAGGCGGCGCAAGCAGGAGTTCGTGCTAGCTGGGGCGACGGTTTTCGCAGCTATACCGAACGCAATATTAACAGCACTCAAGTATTGTTAGAAGCGGCCAAAGATGCGCCAAAATTGCAAAAGTTTGTCTATGCTTCTTCTTCTTCAATTTACGGCAATGCTGAATCTTTCCCCACGAATGAAAATGCTTGTCCGCAGCCGGTTTCTCCCTACGGAATTACGAAATTAGCCGGTGAACGTTTGTGCGGGCTTTATTACAAAAATTTTGGTCTTCCCACTACTTCGCTGCGCTATTTTACTGTTTACGGGCCCAGACAGCGCCCCGATATGGCTTTTCACAAGTTTTTTAAGTCGATTTTGTTTGACGAGGCGATTTCAATTTTCGGCGACGGATTGCAAACGCGGGATTTTACGTTTATCAGCGATTGCGTTGCTGCAAATTTAGCGGCGGCTGAGGTTCCAGAAGCTGCGGGGGAAGTTTTTAATATTGGTGGGGGAAGTCGGGTAGTTTTGAAAGAAGTTATTGATACAATAGAGAGAATTGTCGATCGACCTATTCGGATAGATTTTACCGAAGCTGCGAGGGGAGACGCGCGGCACACTAGCGCGGATGTGTCTAAAGCCCAGAAAATCTTAGGTTATCAGCCACAGGTTGCTTTAGAAGAAGGATTAAGGCGCGAATGGGAGTGGATTCAGTCTGTGTACAGTTAGAGTACAGTTAGATGCTATCTATCCCAGAAATTCCGCAACTTAAATTGAACATTGTTGATTTTTTGAATTCGCCAACTTTTGAGGTTTATCTGCAATCGAAATGCTGCGATTATAGCATTATCTTTTAGAAAAAATCGTACTTTTTGTTAGTAGTAATGGCTTCGATAATTTTATTCAAAACTTTTTTAGAATCAGTCATTGTACTTAGCCAATAACTGCCGGAATGTAGCCGATGATAATAACTTAAATTACTCACAGCATACAAGCTGGCGCCACTTTTTAACCACAAATAATTGAAAGCGGCGACATCGGAAGCTTGCACGCAAATATCTTGATTATCCTCGGCACAATCCAGGTATTTCTGTACATTGACGAAGTAGTTTCCATCATTAATAAAATTGCGAAATAATTTAGGATTGGGATTATTTAGAATTAATTCTCGTGCTTTTTCAAGATTGATTTCTGTGTCCGAAAATAATTTAAAATTAAAGTAGGGATTTGCGGATGTCGGACAGTAAATTAGGTTGGGATTCCATGCAGTTATGTGGTATAGTCTATCGACATAAGTTTCGCTCAAGGCATTGTCAGAGTCAAGAATAATTGCCCACTCATTTTTGCAGTGGGAAATCGCCATAATTTTGCTTTTATACGCACCAAAATTTTGCTCACCTCTGCAGATAGAAATCTTAGGTGACAAGTTTGCTATATTTGCTTGCATCCTAGAAAACTCTTCGGGGGAGGAAGCATCATCGTAAATAATAATATCATCAATCCGATCGTCATACAAAGCATTGCACAATGCCCCTACAACCAAACTAGAACGGTTAAAATGGGTAATAGCTAGAGATATTTTACTTCTGTTAGCCACAGACGGACGCCGAATTGAAGTTAAGCGAACGCCTAGAAGGCTTGTCCGCAAGTCCATCATAATTTTGTAATACTGTTGGTAAACTTTATTTTCGAGTTGTAAACTGCGAATTTTTCGGCCAGCTTTTCGCAAAATATTCATTTCTGTATTTGCCAATCTATACCTAAAGTTGATATTTTTTTGCCTGACAAAGGTTTTGGCATTTCTGTATCCGCGCACTAGCAAACTTGGGGATTTGAGTTTGGGGCATTTTTCCGGCGACTTCAAATAACGGTAATGCAGAAATACATCTCGGTAGGGAATATCCACATCTTCACCAGCACACAATCGAGTAAACTTTGCAGCCGAAATACTCATGTAATGCAAATAAGTCAACCGTCGCCCTTTGTCATATAGAACATAATCTATCACATCAAATTGAGAAGACCAATGATTCCCCGTCACCTGTTCGGGTTGAGTATATGCAAAGTTGTAAAAAGATATTTTGCTGCGGGCAACTAAATAGTTAAGTAAAGATTGGTCAGCGCCCCGCAAAGACATAATTTCCGCTTCTCCTGATGTTAATTTTTCTATAAATTGAGAAGCATTATTTCGACTAAAAACCCCTAGTTTTGACGCAAACCAACCCGCACAAAAAGTATGAGATTGCAGTTCCTCCAAGTTTAAAACTTGAGGTAATTTGGGGGAGGAAAAATCAAATATATAATTGAGGTCGGATTTGTATTGAAAATCGTTTGCTACCCAATCAAAATCATCGAGTTTTTGATAAATGTAATCGAGACAACCCATTAACAGAGTGTCTGCGTCAAAATAGATGAATTTATCAAAAGGGCCGTCGAAACAACATAATTTTCGGTGCATCTCCAAACATTGAACAGGTTTCAAACCTTTAGATTGCCAAACTGTTTGAGCTTTTGCATGAGTTTTCCAAACTTGAGTCGCAAAGTCTTCCCAGAAATGGAGGGAATCGGTATTTTCAAACAGGGTGACATGAGGACGAGTTGCAATTTCTACTTGCACTTTTTTCATTCTGTCATCGTAGGGAATGATGCAAATAGGAATATTTTTTGCCCCGTTGACTTCGAGGCTGTTTAATAAAGCGACTAAGTGGTCGAAAACAACATCGTTTGCCAGAATATAAATGCCGTCAGCCATAGTTTTTTAGTTAATAAGTAACCCAGCGCATATATATTGCTTTTTAGGTGCGGGCAAGATGCCCACACCACAAGAAATAAAATTTATTGATTGTGGAACAGGCATCTTGCCTGTTCTCCAAAGCTTGTTGGCTGTCAGAAACACAACAAAATTTATGAATTGTGGAACAGGCATCTTGCCTGTTCTCCAAAGCTTGTTGGCTGTCAGAAACACAACAAAATTTATGAATTGTGGAACAGGCATCTTGCCTGTTCTCCAAAGCTTGTCGGGTGTCAAAAGCACCCCCAAATTTATGAATTGTGGAACAGGCATCTTGCCTGTTCTTCAAAGCTTGTTGGCTGTCAGAAAAACCCCCGAATTTATGAATTGTGGAACAGGCATCTTGCCTGTTCTTCAAAGCTTGTCTGGTGTCAAAAGCACCCCCAAATTTATGAATTGTGGAACAGGCATCTTGCCTGTTCTGCAAAGCTGGTTGATAATGATACAACATATAATTTTATCCTCACCTACTGAAAGTCCGAAATATTTTTTGCACTAAATTTGGTTGTTCCTCATTGAGATAACGATAATGTTTCCAAAGATTCCAATAAGGACTACCCGATTTAATTGGTATTCCCGCCCAGTGAATATATTTTAACCTTTTGCCTTTGTCATAAAGAACATAATCTATTTCTTGAAAATGTTTGGAACCAGCCCAGCTTCCAGGTTCGCTTGGTGAAGCTTGAACAAGGTTGCAGCGCTTGGGAATCAGCTTAAGAATAATATAATTTAGTATAGGTTGGTCTGTGACATTTTGAGTAAAGTCAAAATATTCTCGATGCTGCGAACATTCTTGCAAAATTTCATACATTTGCGATTCTGTAATAGTTCCTTTTCTAGAAGCCCAAAAACCGCTGTTGAATACATCTTGAAGCTGTGAGTCGGTAAAGATATTCTGTTCTTTTACAGCGGGTGAAAATACATTTCGCAGTTTTTCGCTGAGGTGGTGGTAGTCGCAGCAAAAAAAGTCTACTTCTGATAGTTTGTTTAAGTTGTCTGCGATGTCTTCAAAGACGATGATATCGGTATCGATGTACAGAAATTCGTCAAGGGGGCCAAACCAGGCGGCGAGTTTTCGCATTTTGTTGGGGAGGGCTAAAAAGTTGCGATCGAACATTTGGCCAATTTCTCTGGTAAACTGTTCCACCAACTCCAGATTTGGGAACAATTGCACCCCGTGGAGACTGCTGAGGGCGGCTGCGACTTGCTGATAATTGTCGTCGAAGGGAATCAGAAAAACAGGGACTTGACAATTGTACAGACGTATGCTGTTTAAAAGGGCGATCGCACTTTCGATCACCTTATCATTCGCAACAATATAAATACCGCGACTCATACATTTATCCTCAACCTTCTCAATACCCTTTTTAACAAATTCGGCGCAGAAACCTCAGTATAAGACTTTGGCGCTTCGGCAAAAATGGGACGCTTTGACGGTTCGCGGAGATAGCGGTAATGCAGAAACAAATCGCGATAGGGAAACTCAATATTTTCGCCCGCACAAACTCTCCGAATTAAATCGGGCTGCACACCAATATAATGAATGTAAGTAAGTCGGTTTCCCTTGTCGTACAAAATCCGATCTTGCTCTTCAAAATGTTGGGAAGTGACGCTGCACCCAGTTTTTTCGCCATCCGGGAGGCTATAAGCAAAATTATAGCTATTCATCCCCGTTTTCATCACCATATAATTGAGCAACGGCTGTTCTCCCGCACCTTCATAGAGAATTTCCGTCTCGCCAGCTTGCAGTTGAGCTAACAGCCATTCTCTAGTATTTTGCTCAAACAATCCTTGCTTGCTGGCGTAAAATCCAGAACAAAATATTTCCGAGTCTATCCGATTTTGTTCAAAAACTTCGAGGAGCTTGGGTGACTGAATATTGTATACTTTAGTTGGGGATAGAAATTGAAAATCATAAACCACAAAATCAGATTCCTCTAACTTCTGAAAAACCGCATCAAGGGAATTCATCACCAAAGTATCCGCATCCATATAGATAAACTTTTCAAACGGGCCGTCGAAAGCGCAAAAGCGCCGGTGTGCGCCGTAAAGCCGGAATTTTTTGCGGTTCAAACGCTCTGGTGCCGCTGCTTGCATGAATTTATCCCATCGCTGAATAGATGCGCTATCTTCATAAATAAAGACGTTGGGACGGTTGACAATTTCTGCTTTGATTTCCTCTATTTGGTCGTCGAAAGGATAAATACAGACAGGAGTATTTGAGCCTAAGATAACTTCAATACTGTTGAGCAAGGCAATTAGTTGGTCGTAAACTGTATCGTTGGCAAGCGTGCAAATTCCATTCATATCTATCGTCTCGCGAAGGCGGACTTTGTTTGTGTAGAAGGGGTTTCAACCGCCGAATCATTTAAAGGGTAAAAGGATAGAAAAGACTCCTCGCGGGAAAACTAGGACTAGGGAGAAACCGACGCCACCGCTACGCGAAACCCCCACTGCAAACACCTGAAGTCCGCCGAGTACGAGTAACGATAGGCACAGCGGCAAAGGACTACATACTCGTACCAGGAACCGCCACGCAGCACCCGGTAAGTATCTGTGCCAGTTTCCCAGGAACTTCCGTCCGTTGGTGCGCCCCTATAGTTTTTGTGCCACCTATCGCTGCACCACTCCCAAACATGGCCGTGCATATCGTACAATCCAAAGGCATTGGGGGGAAATCTCCCGACAGAGATTGTTTGGCAGCGGCGGTCAAGTCCTTCGGGGGCGTTTGCGTAGGGTATGCATCCGTCATAGTTGACTAATTGCGGGGTAATAGTTTCCCCAAAATGAAATGGGGTTGTAGTTCGGGCACGACAGGCGTATTCCCATTCTGCTTCACTTAGGAGGCGATATTTTTTCCCGGTTTTTTGCGATAGTTTGCCACAGAATTCGACGGCCATATCCCACGATACTGTTTCTACAGGACGTTTTTCACCCCCGAAATTTGATGGGTTGTTTCCCATCACTGCTTGCCACTGTGCTTGGGTGATGGGATATTTGCCTGCAAAAAAAGCGGGTACTGTTACTTGATGCTGCGGACTTTCACAACAGTCTCTACCTTCCTCTGTTGGAGGCGAACCCATCATAAAAGTGCCACCGGGAATCGATACCATTTCCAGCACAACTCCGTTCCCTAAGTCTTCTGCGAAGAAGTGAGCATAATGACGGCTGCGACTGTTTTCTTTTCCATACGAATCAACTGTTATTACATCAAAGTCAAAAATAGGCAAATATTTTTGTAACTGCTCTTTGATACTTGGTTCATCTCTATCCTTCAGCAGCGAATAGGCTGCAAATTTTACCGCCATTGATTCATCTTGCAGTACCCCAACGATTAAATCTAAACCTGCATCTCCATATTTCAGCGCTTCAGACAGTGCAGCAATTTTCACCTCGACAATCGGTGAAGCCAAACGGCTCTTAACGCCGGAAATCCCGCCTAAGACAGCAGCATCTATGGGTGGCGGATTTTGACCGCCTTTGACGGCATCATATTCTCTGGGTTGATTTGGGTTTTCTGCCATTGCGCTATTTCCTAAGATACAAAGTTAGACAGCCAATTGAGCAGGTTCAATTCGTGGAGAATGATTTGTCTGGCTTCGGCAATTTTCTCCCTCGCTTCATGCCAATAATCCGCATTAGCCACAACCTCTTTAATAAATTCTACTCCTTTCTCATCCAAACTCGGCAGCCTCAGAAAACTCCCCGCCGGCAACAACTTATCCGCCGCCGAACCGCCGTAATAAATTGGCAAACACCAAGCTAACAAAGCATCCCAAAGCTTCTCGCTGACATACCAATCGTTTTCGGCATAATTTTCAATAGCTAAGTTGTAATAGTATGGTGCGACAGCGTGCCATTTATTGTTCACAATCCCGTTCCCGCGCGCCCAAGTTGGCAAGTTTCGCCCGTAAAGGTCAAAATCCAATTCTTGCGATCGCAGCAATTTGATAAAATCTAATCTGTGGCGGTGATTGGCGGTGCGGCTAACCCCTGAAGTAATCCAAGAACAGGATTTAGTTTTCGGCGGCGCAGGCATTTCATCTAGTTCTCGAAACGAGTTAGAGTGATACCAAATCGCGGGCATATAATCTGGTTTGGGTGCGAAATCGTCGGGCCCGGAAACGTAACCGCAATAAAGTTTGGCTTGTTCGTAGTTGGCTTTGGTAATTGCAATAACTTCTGGTAAGGGTGGCTCGCGGATCAGGTAAATTATGCGTTCCTTGGGGACACCGCGCAATTTTTCTTGAATGTCGTTTTCTTGGTTTTGATGTCTGTATTGGCGGATTTTATCGAGCCACGATTGCTTTTTGGGAGGTTTGGGAAAGTCGAATTGATACATGAGTAAAAAGTCTGGTTCTGGGTGGTTGGCGAGCATTTGAATGTTTCCCCATTTGCCGAAGTTTTGGGGGGTTTGTTGCCACAGCCAGTCGCTTTGACTCATCCCTGGGTAGGTGGTGATTGTGCCGATAATTTTTGGGTTCATATCTAATAATAAATCTGGTTTTTGCGTGTCGGCGGGGCGGGTTTATGAGATTGTTTATTTGAGGCGATAATTGTTGGTAAAACCCGCGCCTACTGATAATAAATGTGGTTTTTCCGTTGGGCAGGGCGGGTTTATGAGATTGTTTATTTGAGGCGATGATTGTTGGTAAAACCCGCCCCTACGGAATTTTGAATTATCGGATATCGCACTTGCTCATCTACATAACCCATAATTTTCTGTATCCTATTTTCCCACGAGAATTGCTTGACAAAATTCAAGGTTTCTGCATAACCTTCGACCTTCCTGGGATATTTTGTTAAACAAGCTTGAATGCTTTGCGCGAAATGGTGCGGGTTATCCGGTTCGCACCAAGTTGCTGCTATATTTCCCGATTTAAATTCCATTAAAGATGCAATCTCCGTTGCTACAATCGGAGTTCCCGATGCCATGTAATCAAAGAATTTTAAAGGAGATGTGAACGTCGCGGCTTCTGTCAAACAGTGCGGGTGAGTCAAAACATCGGCTGCTTGCAGCAAGCTAGCAAGTTGATTTTGAGGGAGGTAGCCGAGAAATTTAATGTTGTTAACTTGCTTGGATTTGGCTAACTGCTGGTAGGCTGTTACTTGGGATGAATCACCGCCGGCGATCGCAAATTGAACCAGTGGCAATTCCTTAGCCACATCCACCAACATATCAACACCTTTAAACGGGTAAAGTCCCCCTGCATAAACTGCTAAATGCTGTCTGTCATCTTCTAATAATTGCTTTCGCCAATTTTGGGCTGCTTCTGTTTGTCTCGCGAGAAACAAATGGTTAAAACCGTTGTGCAGCGTAATTACTTTTTCCGGTGGCATTCCATTCAAAATCATGCTGTCTCGGACAGTATCTGCAACAGTTACAGCAATTTGAAATAGAGGATTGCGAAGGATTTCTGGTTCAAAATTTTTGTCTTCATGATGGTGCTGTTCGTAGATAGCGGGAATTCCGTTTTTAACTGCTGCTTTGACAAAGTTCCAGTCGCGGGTGTGGACAATTTTAGTTGATTTAACCAGGTGAATCGGTAAGTAGTATTTTGATACTATTGTACTGGAACTCGTCCACTTGCTGTCCAAAAGGTCGATCGGCCACGGCATCGGTAAATCTGCTACTTTTAATTTATCTTGAATATTGTAAATTGTGGCAAGTTTTTCATCGGGTTTCCGGGGTTGAAAAGGAAAAAGCAAATCAACTGGATTCAAAGCACTCCAGCCTTTGCGGAGGTATACCAAAACTGCTGGATAACCGAGGTTTGCTGCGGCATTGGCAGAGTGTGCAACTTGAACTAAGCTCGCTACATTGGGTTGCGGCAAGATATTTCTGGTAAAAAATACATAATATTTGGGCATGGTAATTGGTAGTTAGTAATTGGTAATTGTTGACTGTTGACTGTTGACTGTTGACTGTTGACTGTTGACTGTTGACTGTTGACTAATGACTACTGCCAACTGCCAACTGCCAACTGCCAACTGACTACTTTTTAACAGCCTGACGCTTAATAGTATTTTCTATAAATTCTAAAGTAGTGAAAATATTAGCAGCCGAGTGAAATGATTCTCGGATTAACTCGTCTCTTTCTTCGGGAGAGTCTACCATTTCATCTACGAGCAATTTGAGGTAAGCTATCATGGGAGTCAGGCGAGTGCGAATTTCGTAAGAACCTCTAATTAGAGCTTCATCGCGAGCGGTTTCTTCTGCAAATTGCACTGAATACAAGCGAGTGTAGTACCCTCCTTTGGCTAGCAATTCTTCGTGGGAACCCATTTCTACTACTTGTCCGCGATCGATCACGGCGATTTTGTGGGCTTTTTGGACTGTGGAGAGGCGGTGGGCGATTACTAAGGTTGTGCGATCGCAGCTCAATTTCTCGATCGCCGCTTGCACGTACCTTTCCGAAACCGTATCCAGCGAACTCGTTGCCTCATCTAAAATTAAGATTTCCGGGTTTTGCAGCAGGGCTCTAGCAATTGAAATTCTCTGACGCTGCCCTCCCGATAAAATCACGCCCCGATCGCCAATTTGAGTATCCAACCCCTCCGGCAATAGTTGGATAAACTCGTAAGCATTCGCTCCCTTCGCCGCTTCCACAATTTCTTCCTCAGTCGCTTGGGGTCTAGCGTAAGCAATATTTTCGCGCACTGAAGCATTAAACAAAAACGTATCTTGGCTAACAATACCCATCGCTTGTCTGAGACTTTTCAGCTCAAATTCGCGCAAATCCCTGCCATCGATCGAGATATGACCTTCAGTAGGATCGTAAAATCTCGGCAGTAAATCTGCCAAAGTTGACTTGCCAGAACCCGAAGTTCCTACCAAAGCCAACGTAGTGCCGTGAGGTAGAAATAAATCAATTCCTTGCAAAACTAAATTTTTGTGGTTAGGATAACTAAAAGATATTTTATTAAAATGAATTCCCGATCGCAAATGAGTGTAAGGCACAGAACCGTTCAGCATAAATGGCTTGTCCTCGCAGCTCAAAAAATCATTAACCACCTCTACACTAGCCGACGTATTTGCAAATTGACTGCGCCCGCTATTCAACTGAGAAATTAAAGGAATTAACCTAAAAAGTACCAATAAATAGGTTAATAAAATTGTAGCAATAGACTCTATCTCCTTCGCAAATATTGTGCGACCTATAAATACAATCAAAATTATAACTATCAAATTAACAACTTCGTTAATTGGGGCGATCGCCGCATAATTTACCTGAGCCTGAAAATCCGCTTGTTCTCGCCTTTGAATTAAATGCTTTATCCGCTGATACTCCCTTTCCTCGTTCCCCGTTGACTTGACCAGCCGAATCCCCGTAATGGTTTCCAGCACCCTAACCGAATAATCTTTCGACATTTCAGAAAGCAGGTGACCAAAATGCTTGGAACGGTTAATAATATATTGATTAGCCCAAGCAACTAACGCCAGCAAAACTGTAGCTGTCACCGTCAGTTTCCACGAGATAGAAAGTAGCAGACCCACAAAAACCAAAACCGTGATTGACGTAGTAAACATTCCGATGGCCGTACCAACTGCACTAGCAGTCCGACCAATCTCTCCGCCCAATCTATTAATTAAATCCCCGACTTTAGTTTTTGAGTAAAAATCTAAATCAACTTCTAACAACAACCGCAAACCTGCTTCTCGCAAATCAAAAGTCAGAGAGCGCGTCAGAGAAGTAGCTACTAAAGTATTGATATAACTCGCAACATTTTTTAAAAAAATTGCCAGCACAACCGCCCCCGTCATCAACATTAAACGCTGATTTTCGGGCATTCCCTCAAAGGGATACATCAAAGTTTTAATTAGAGGTGGAGCGCCGCGCAGCTCGATAGCGTGATCTAAAAAACTTAAAAGAACTGGTACAATCAGAGTAGTGCTGATACCGTTGAATAAAGCGCCAGAAAAGCCCAGCATCACGGTTAAGAGAATCCTGCCGGGATATCGTCTGGCAAATTTTAGGAGTAGCTTATTGGCAGACATGAAGCATTCCCAGCTAAACAGTACGGCATCTCAAAAAATTCTTTAATAACAGCCAGTTTTTCTTCCTCCCTTGAGTAGTTTTAAAATAACCTTTACATACCTGCAATTATATCTGAAAGTATCGGTTTCATTGCTTGAATACTATATTTTTTTACACATCTTTCCCGAGCTTTCATTCCTTGTAAATTAGCCGCTGTCAAATTTTGAAATATCCATTGAATTTTTTGGGAAATTTGAGCGGGAGAACTCGGATCGACTAAATAACCCGTTCCTCCTAAAATTGCTGGAATATCCCCCACTCGCGTAGACAAAACAGGCTTAGCCATTGCCATGCCATCTGTCAGCTTGAGCGGAAACTGAGCCACGGCTGTGAGAGTTTCTCGCTGAGGAACAACGACAACATGAGCCGCCGCTACAACCGACGGCATCGTCTCCACTGGAAACCTTGGCAGTTTAATAATCCAACGCCCCCATTGTTTCACAAGTTTATCATCATAATCATCATAAGGACTCCCGCCGACGATCGCTAATTTTAAATCGGGTTCATTTAACTGTTCGAGGGCCATCAAAACATCCTCAACACCTTTGTGAGGTCGCGGCGCACCGGGAAACATTAAGATTCTATACCCGGACAAGCCGTAACGCTGTCTGCTCAATTCAGGATTGTATTTAGCAGGATCGAACATTGCAGTATCCTTACCATTAGGCAAATATACACCACCAAAACGCTGTTTTAAAAACTCAGTATCAACGGTGACTGCATCCGCACGGTGAATGAGACTTTCCATCCACTTGAGATAGAGGGGATGATCTGGTTCTCTCAATTGACCGTTGTGTTTAAAAATATCTCGATAAAGTTGTTTGAAAGAGGGACGGTATTGCCATTCATCTCCCCCGTACCAGCTCAGTTCCCAGTCGTCTATATCTAAAATTATAGAGTGGCGACTCGCCAGTTTTTTGAGCAGCGATAAACCCAAGCTTGTAGGTTTAGGTTTGACTGCATAAATAATATCCCCATCTATTTTTTTCCAAAGTTTTTGAGCATCCATCAAAAACCCCGGATAATTTTTACCCGGTATCGCACATACCGGGATGTCTCTGGGAGGAGTAGCATACAATTCCGTGCCAAACTGAAATCCAACAACTTCTACATCACATTTAAGCTCTATCAAGACTTGAGCTAATAAAAAAGCACGAATTGCACCTCCTCCTGACAAATCGCTCACTACTAATGAAACTTTCACTGAGTATTTTGTTTAAAACATTTATTTAATTTTCCTGCTTAACCGAGCTTTTGTCAAGGCTATGGGGACTCAGGCACTCTTGACCAAAGCAACGGGGTTTTTAACCAGGGAAAAGGGCAGCAACGCGTCTTTTGGTACAAAAAACACAGTAATGAACCCAAGACTGTTATTCAAGCCAGCAATAATTCTTCTAAGTAAATTTTCGGATATGTTGATGCTAATTTTTTTTATTTTGCGCTGATTTTTGTTGCTTTTGATGCAGTTGGCCAACAAACTTTAATTATTTTAAACGCCAGGGATTGTTAAGTTGATTTGGTAAAAATATTTTAGCCGTGCGATCGACTATTCTAGTAAAGAGCGATCGCGTCACGTTCTTCGCGTACTGAGGGCGGTAAGGATAAGTGCAGTGCATTACTTTAATCGGTTTGTCGATCGTATAAACATCTTTCCACTTATCCAAATAGTTGTAAACCGGGGACAAAGTTGTCATTTTCGGTTTCACAGATTCAACAGCAGCCGCAAAAGCGCCCTGGTCTTTTAACAGTAGCACATTTTGATGCGCCACTACCATCTCGAAATATTTCTTAAAATTTGTGAACAATTCCTGAGTTTTACTGCTTTTCGTAAAAGCGATAAATCCGCCATTGTATTGAATACTATTTTCATTTAGCGGCAACCCGACAGACTGCAAAGTTGACAGAATATCCTGCTTCACTCTTAATAAATTTGCCGCTTTAGCAATCGCAGGCTGCACATCTTCCGTCACCAACAAATCCACCCCATCAAGAAAATCAAAAACCTCATCTATTGGCGACAGCAAACAAATATCACAATCCAGATAAATAGTTTTCTCAAACAGAGATTCCCCGTACAAAGCCAGCTTAGCTAGCCGCGACGCCAAAACAGGATTTTCATTAGAGGGTGCAGGTTTCAATATGACATTTCCGAACACCTGAAGTAAAGGATATAAAATTAGAGGTACTCTATCTATTAAAATAATAATTGGTTCGCGGTGAAACTTCCTAACAGACGCCAGAAAATGAACGCAATCCTGGAAAGAGTAAAGACCGGTTAAAATAGTGATAAATCCCTTGACTGCTAATTTATTTGAATTCATTAATTTACTTATTGATTTACTTATTTCCCTCAGTGTGTCCACTCCCAAAAGCTCTCACTCCAGTCATCTCGTTCGTGAAAAAGCCCTTGCCATTCATAAAAATGTACAAAATCTTTCAGGTTAATTGTTTTATTGACATCGCGGATCATGTAAAGAGGTTTATCGCCATAAAAAGAAGCCCACATAGTATAACTGCTAGGCGGCCCGACAACATAGTCGCACTCAGCCAAAGCATACATATCTTCAATTAAATTACCGCTGCCAAATCCACAGTTAAAATCATCACACAAACTCGGATTTGGCGGAATATTAGAACAAATCAAAAACTTGATAGTTTTGCCGTCAAATAGCCTTACCACAGAATTCATGACTTCTAAATATTGCTCAGTTGTGTAAAAGTATCTCCCCTTTTGATGCTGAGCATAATCCCCTTGACGGATGTGAATTCCGACGACGATATCAGAGTTATTTTTTAAATTCAATATCACACGCTCTACATTGATTCTATATCGCTCTAATGGCGCAAAGTATGCTCTAATCGGGTCGGCGTACTTGTGTAAATAGGGGATATCTCCTACAAACCAGCCATCTCGAAATAGCCAGCCTTGAAAAAAAACAATTGAACCCTGCTTGATTGGTTCGATGTCCTGATATTTGAGCCAACTAAAAGGTTGTTTTCGGGTTATTTCTTGCGTTTTGAAGATTTTTTTCTGGCTTAAATACTTAATAAAATTATAATATTTACTTCTGACCAACTTGTTGCCTGGTGCGGTAAAATATGGAGGAGGATAACAACACAAAAAATCCCCAGCGGTTCCCACAAAGAATTCTGCATATTCGTCAAAAGCAGGATTGAGAACAGTCAAATTATGCTCGATCGCCCAAGCAATGAAATTAGCAAAAAGCAGCAGTCGGTTGCCTAGCTGTCCCGATTTAGCAGATATTATTAGCATATTGTATTTTTGGGGCGGGCGGGACGCCCAACCCTACTCCCCACAATCATTTCCTCAAACTTGGCTGTAATGGTAAGGTGCGCCCAGCGCACCTTAAAGACTAAGAGTTGTGGCGTTTTTGGTGCCACTGCCAAGCATGGGAGATAATATTCTTAATGTCGGGATATTCAGGAGACCAACCCAAGGTTTCGATCGCCTTTTTGCTGCTACCAACTAAAGCAGGAGGGTCGCCCGGACGCCGATCGCACTCAACAGCCTTAATCTCTTTGCCCGTCACTTGACGAGCCGTTTCTATCACCTCTTTCACCGAAAACCCGCCGCCATTGCCCAAATTAAAGAAATCAGATTTGCCACCATTTAACAAATATTCTAATCCCAAAATGTGAGCAGATGCCAAATCGTTAACGTGAATGTAATCCCGAATGCAAGTACCGTCAGGAGTATCGTAATCCGTGCCAAAAATCGCGATCGAATCTCGTTTCCCCAAAGCCGCGAACAACACCAGCGGGATCAGGTGAGTTTCTGGATTGTGATCCTCTCCTAACAACCCGTTCGGGTCAGCCCCAGCCGCGTTAAAATAGCGGAAACAAACAGACTTGAAATCATACGCAGCGTCAAAATCCGACAAAATCCGTTCTACCATTAACTTAGTAGCACCGTAGGGATTGATCGGGTTTTGCGGGTGGTCTTCTGTGAGCGGAATTTTCTGCGGTACACCGTAAGTCGCGCAAGTAGAAGAAAACACAAATTTCTTCACCCCAGCAGCGATCATTGCTTCCAAAAGCGTAATAGTGCCGATGACATTGTTGCGATAATATTTAGCTGGGTCGGTAACAGATTCGCCCACGTAAGCGTAAGCAGAAAAGTGCATTACAGCATCAATCTTGTGCGTAGCAAACAAGTTGTCTAGAAGAGTGCGATCGTTCGTGTCGCCAACTACTAACTCCACCTGCAAAGCCCGATCTACTAAATCTCTGTGACCGTAAACTAAATTATCCAAAATCACCACACCGTAACCGGCGTTTTTCAGCGCTAATACCGCGTGAGAGCCAATATATCCAGCTCCGCCCGTCACCAAAATAGTTTGTTTGTCTGCACTCATTTTATTCTGCCTGTTTACTGTAGCTGCAAGAAGTCCGGTAGGGACACTCCAAAAGCCCATTGGTGTCAACTTAATACTAAAAACCTTGATAAATCGCCCTTTTACCTAAGTCTAGATCCCCCTAAATCCCCTGATTGTTGGGGGACGAAAGAGAAGGCTCTTGTCCCACCCCCCTACTCCCCTTCTTAAGGGGGGTTAGGGGGGAGCTAAGTTTAATGGTCAAACAGCAATCTGTGACTGGGTTTGAACTTAAGTTGTCACTAATGGGCTTTTGGAGTGTCCCTACTTATCCGGGGAGTTTACAAGTTCACTCGATAAACTTGAGGCGACCAATTTGGATATAATCAAATATCCGATTGATTTGATGTCGATCCTCTTCGGAAATTTTATCATCTGACAGGATAGCCGAAGTCAAAACTAAGTGTTCCCTGCGACTGATCTTGCCAGACGCTACAATCCGATCGACTTTTTGAGAAATTGTTAAGTTCGATTTGTTGTGAGATGTTCGCATTTATTCGATCGCTTTTATGCCAAAATAGTTAAAGCCGATTGCAGTTCTTGACTCAAAAATGGTGCCTACCCGACCGCAAATCAATTTGCTCAACAGCAGAAATAACGCATCAGAGTTTTATCAGAGTTTTACTTCCCAAGATAGATATGCGGACTTAATAAATCTGCAATCAGCCTTCGGATAGCGTTCCGAGTAACTTAATTATATAATATTTTTCCTAGAGAGGCACTTTTCTATGCAGGTTTATCGGCTTCCGGTTCTGTCCGACAATTACATTTTCTTGCTGCACGACCCCGATCGCCACACAGCAGCAGTCGTCGATCCAGCCGCTTCAGAGCCGGTCTTGCAGCAACTGATCTCGCTCGGAGCCGAATTAACAGCAATTTTCAATACGCACCACCACAGCGACCACGTAGGCGGCAACCAGCAACTGATCGATCGCTTTCCCCAAATTAAAGTTTACGGCGGCGCAGAAGACCGAGGCAGAATACCCGGACAGCAAGTGTTTTTACAAGCGGGCGATCGCGTTTCTTTCGCCAACAGAAGCGCCGAAATCTTCTTCGTACCCGGCCACACAAAAGCTCACATCGCCTACTATTTCCCCCCCAGCAACCCAGGGGAAACCGGCGAATTGTTCTGCGGCGACACTTTATTTGCTGGAGGCTGCGGCAGACTATTTGAAGGCACTCCCGCCCAAATGTTAGCCTCTCTGGGGCAACTGCGAAACTTGCCCGATAGTACGAGAGTTTGGTGCGCCCACGAATACACGCTGAAAAACTTGCAATTTGCCTTGAGTGTGGATGGCGACAATCCCGATTTACAGCAGCGCTTCGCCGAAGTCAAGGAAGCGCGCAGTCGATCGCAACCTACAATACCATCATCGATCGGCCTCGAAAAAAGCACAAACCCATTTTTGCGCTGGGATTTTCCCAACCTCCAATCAGCCGCCAACACCTCCGATCCAGTGCAAACCTTCGCTCGATTGCGCGGCATGAAAGACCAATTTTGACTAAAAAAATGGGATACAAGCCCCGTCATTTTAGGACGGCTTTATGCTATAGTTTAATTGGTTGAAATCCCCACCTAAGATTGCAGCGATATATACTTATTTTGAGTTGAAACCGGGACTGATCCAGTAATAGGGAAAGACCCAAGGGCAATGGTTAAAATCCAACCTGGAAGCAAAACAAAGTATTGTTAATGTTTTTAAACAAAACGATACATAGTCGGGATGGGGAATCGCCACGACTCAAAATGGGCGCAGAGGGATTGTCAGACTAGCAACGGTTAGCAGAACCCGATGAAGCGTCAAGAATCACCGCTCCTTCAGGACGGTGAGTATTTCAACACTGCAAACAATAAATATCACAATATCGAGCCATAATTCATTGGGGGGGCTTTCCCACGGTTTCGGTATTGATAAGAAGGTGCATCACTTGAGTTGACATATAGCCTTTCTCAGTAACATGGGGTGTTCTTGGGCATTGGGCATTGACCCGCGCAGGGCATTGGAAGAGTGCCTTATATCGTTTCCCGTTGCATCGGAATGATTTAACCGCAGAGGGCGCAGAGAACGCAGAGGGAGAGAATACAGAGATGGATAATTCCGATGCAACCGGATTTGATATTACTTTCCTGAGAACCGCTATATCTTCAATATCGCGGTTTTTCTATACTTGCTCGGATTTGAAACAGCCAGAAAATTGCCTGTCGCCTGCGATCAAGCCCGCAAATGGTTCAGACGTGAGACTCTACGATAAAATAAATTGTCTAGATATTGATATTACCGCACAACGATCGACATCCATCGGAGGTTTGAATTGTCACCCCGCTCAAATCAAAAGTGCCTCTGGTTATTTCCCTATTATTGACCGCGATTGGCTTTGCCCAAAGTAAAATGAGCGTTGTTAGAAACCGATGCAAAACCCACGCAATACTGAACCCCAAGCAAAAATCGACCCATCTGTTTCAACGGATTCTAACAAAGCGTTCTACCCAGCCGCGCCTTTGTCAACTGATGTAGGGATGGTTCTGCAATTGGCAGATGGTAGCATTCAGGGCTGCAATTCTCACGCCCAGGAGCTGTTGGGGATGACAGCACAACAGATGCTCTTATGCACTTCAATCAACAGTCGGTGGCAGACTCTGCGTGAAGATGGCTCGGATTTTCCCAGCCAGACGCATCCGGCGATGGTGGCGTTGCAAACCGGGCAACCATGCTCAAATGTCATCATGGGCTTTGAGCGGCCACAGGGAGAATTGGTTTGGTTGACGCTCAATTCTCAACCTTTATTTCAGGGAGATCGATCGACTCCCTATGCGGTAGTAACCACCTTCACTCCTATCGCTCAACAAAAGCCTGAACCAGTCTGTAACGCGCCCGCGCCCCAACTGTCAGACACCCTCGAAAGTATTTCGGACGGGTTTTTTACTTTGGATCGAGATTGGCGATTTACCTACCTCAATTCGCAAGCAGCGCGGTGGCTAAATCGACCCTCGCAAGATTTGATTGGCAACAACATTTGGGAAGAGTTTCCCGAATCAGTGGGCAGTTTGTTTGAGCTCGCATCTTGCACCATTCTCAAGAACGGGCAAGATGCCCGTTCCACAAAAGATGAATTTTCTTCTTGTGGAACAGGCATCTTGCCTGTTCGGGAACAAATTACGGTTAGTTTTGAATCTTTTTATCCCCCGCTCAATGCTTGGTATGCGGTACGAGCCTATCCCATCCCATCGGGACTTGCCGTTTATTTTCAAGATGTGACCGAGGAGAAAGCGGAGCGGGCTATTGTTATTAAACAAGCGCCAACTGTGCAGCAACAACTAGCAGAAATCGAGGCGATTTATGCTAGTGCGCCGATCGGACTTTGCTTCCTCGATACTGAGTTGCGGTTTGTCCGCATCAACGATCGGCTAGCAGAAATTAACGGAGTTCCAGCCGCCGCCCACATCGGCAAAACATTGCGCGAAATCTTGCCAGAACAAGCAGATGAGTTAGAGCCGCTTTACCGACAAGTTATTGAAACTAAAGTTCCACTTCAACAGCTCGAACTTCGCAGGACGAACTCAGCACAGCCGGGAGTCGATCGCGATTGGCTGTTGAGTCTCTATCCGCTCAGGGCCGAGGACGATCGCGTCTTGGGAGTGAATGTGACGGTGCTAGAAATTACCGATCGCAAAGCTACTAAAAAAGAAATTGAACGGCTCAACCAAGAACTAGAGCGACGAATTAATGAACTGGAATCGATACTTGATGCTGTACCCGTTGGCATTACGATCGCAGACGACCCACAGTGTAAAGTAATTCGCGCTAACCGATTTGCCCAGTCGATGTTGATAGTGCCGGCCGATACCAATGTTTCTGGAACCGGAGAGCAAGCCTGGGCCCTTCCGTTTAGACGATTCCGCAACGGAGAAGAAATTCCGGGAGAACAACTCCCAATGCAACTGGCCGTGGCTTCCGGCGTCGAAGTGCGAGATGTGGAAATTCAAATGGTGCGATCGGACGGGGTGGCCTTTGATTGGTTGGTGAATGCGGTGCCGTTGTTTGACGAACATGGCGCAGTTCGCGGCTGTGTGGCGGCCTTTATGGATATTAGCGATCGCAAACGCACGGAAGAAGAACTGCGGCAAAAGAATGCGATTTTGAACGTGATTAACGAGTCAGCACCCACGCCAATTTTTGTCAAAAATCGAGAAGGACAGATTATTTATGCCAATCCAGCCACGCTGGAAATAATGGGCAAATCTGCTTCTGAAGTAATTGGTGGTCGCGATATCGATTTATACCCAGTAACAGAACTTGCAGTCACAGTCACGGAAAACGATCGGCGCATTATGGAATCCGGCCAAACAGAAGTCCTCGAAGAATCTCACGATGGCATTCGGACATTTCTGGTAATGAAAGCTCCATACCGCAATCAGGCGGGAGAAGTCATCGGCTTGATTGGCATCTCCAGCGAAATCACCAATCGCAAACGAGCCGAAGTCGCCATGCAAGAACAAACTAAGTTACTGCAAGTCATCATTGACAGCATTGGTGATGGTTTAATTTTAGCAAACCAACAAGGGGAGCTTGTGCTGTTTAACCGAGCCGCCGTGGGGATATTCGGTCAGCTATCGAATGAAAAATCCCATCAGGAATGGTCGAGCACCTACGGACTATTTTTGGCAGACAAAAAAACCCTTTTCCCCGACGCTGAACTACCTCTAGCCAGAGCAATCAAAGGTGAATATGTCAATGATGTAGAGGTATTTGTCCGCCGCGAAGATGCCAAAGGTCGC
Organism: Microcoleus sp. T3_D1; assembly: GCF_036700405.1. Classification (NCBI taxonomy): domain Bacteria; kingdom Bacillati; phylum Cyanobacteriota; class Cyanophyceae; order Oscillatoriales; family Microcoleaceae; genus Microcoleus; species Microcoleus sp. T3_D1. The sequence continues at coordinate 108,614 of NZ_JAUBOV010000004.1, read as the reverse complement.
TGGATCAGTATGAGCGGTTATCCGGTAGTTGATGCTAGCAGCGAAATCAAAGGCGGAGTGATTGTCTGTCGCGATATCACAGAACGCAAACAAGCTTTATCAGCGCTGCAAGAAAGCGAAGAACGATTCCGCAATATGGCTAACAACGCTCCATTTATGGTATGGGTAACAGACTCCACAGGCTATTGCACTTTCTTGAGCGAAAGCTGGTATGACTTCACAGGTCAAACTGAGGAAACAGGTTTGGGATTGGGTTGGGTAAACGCGGCGCATCCAGAAGACCTAGAACAGGCCAAAAATGTGTTCTTGACCGCCAACGATCGCCAGGAATCTTTCCGCGTGGAATATCGCCTCCGGCGCCAGGATGGCCGATATTCTTGGGTGATTGATGCGGCTGCTCCCAGATTTTCCGAAAGGGGACAATTTGAGGGTTATATCGGCTCTGTTATCGACATTACAGAGCGCAAACAAGTGGAAACCGAGCGCGATATGGTTCTCCAATTAGAACAAACTGCCCGCGCGGAAGCCGAGCGAGCTAACCGCATTAAAGACGAGTTTCTGGCGGTGCTTTCTCACGAGTTGCGATCGCCCTTAAATCCGATTTTAGGCTGGTCGCAACTGCTCGTCGGTGGCAAGCTGAAGGCGAGTCAAACTGCCAAGGCCTTTGAGACGATCGAGCGCAACGCCAGACTACAATCTCAATTAATCGAAGACTTGCTTGATGTGTCTCGGATTCTGCAAGGAAAACTCAGATTGAATGTGGTTCCGGTGAATCTGGCAACCATTATTCCATCTGCTGTGGAAACGGTGCAATTAGCAGCCGAAGCTAAAAAAATTCAAATCCAAACAATCTTAAATTCTGATGTCGGGCAAGTTCTCGGCGATACAAGTCGCTTGCAACAAATTGTGTGGAATTTGTTATCAAATGCGGTGAAATTTACGCCCGAAGGCGGTCGAGTAGAAGTTCGATTAGGGCAAATCGCACGCCAAGCTCAAATTCAAGTCACGGACACGGGTAAAGGTATTCTTCCCGATTTCTTGCCTTATGTTTTTGACCATTTCCGACAAGAAGATGGCGCGACAACTCGCAAATTTGGCGGCTTGGGACTGGGATTGGCGATCGTCCGCCAACTGATCGAACTTCACGGCGGAACGGTGTTTGCAGAAAGCGCAGGAGTTGGTCAAGGAGCGACGTTTACGGTGAGATTACCGCTATTAAATGATGATTCTAGAAGGCAGGAGGAGGAAGAACGTCATGGGGCTGCTAGTCCCGATCTCTCATCCTTGCCGCTAGCTGGATTGAGAATTGTGGTGGTAGATGATGAACTCGACTCGCGAGATTTTGTCGCTTTCGTGCTTGAGGAAGCGGGTGCAGAGGTGATTTCCCTGTCATCTGCTGCTGAGGCGCTACAGTCGATCGAACTAACTGCACCGGATTTGCTCGTCAGCGACATTGGAATGCCCGATATGGACGGCTATATGTTGATCGAGCGCATCCGCACTCAGCTTGCGCCTGAGTATCGGCAGTTGTTGGCGATCGCCTTAACGGCCTATGCTGGAGAAGCGAACGAGCGTCAAGTTTTGCAAGCCGGATTTGACAAACACTTAGCCAAGCCGATCGATCCGACCCAGTTAGTTGCTACTGTAGCGCGATCGATCGTCGCCGAGCGATCGCTCGCGACGCTTTGGTAGATAAGCTTCAAGACCAGCACCTCCCCGTTTGGCGAATTTCCAACTGAATTTGCCAGTTAATAGTATGCCTGTCAACCGTCAGCAGTCAACCGTCAGCAGTCAACCGTCAACCGTCAACCGTCTCCCTTGCGATCGCCCCTCAAACTTCGCTATTATAAAAAGTTGCAGTTAAAACCCCACAACCCACGATCATGGCCAAGCGCGTCCAATTAGTTTTAAACAAAGATGTCAGCAAACTCGGCAAAGCTGGCGACGTAGTAGAAGTAGCCCCAGGCTACGCCCGCAACTATCTAGTACCCCAAGGAATGGGATTTAAAGCCACTCCGGGCATTCTCAAGCAAGCAGAGCGCCGCCGTGAAGAAGAAAGACTGCGCCAGCTAGAGCTCAAGCAGCAAGCTGAAGTCCGCAAAACCGCCCTCCAATCGGCTGGGCCTTTCATCATCTCCAAGCAAGTTGGCGAAGCAGACGCGATTTTTGGTACTGTTACCAACCAAGAAGTAGCAGAACTGATTTTCAACTCTACCAGTCAAGAAGTCGATCGGCGCGGCATCACCCTACCCGAAATTCGCCAAACTGGTACATACAAAGCTGAAATCAAACTACACGCCGAAGTTACTGCCGAAGTTGATATTCAAGTTGTTCCGATGTAATTAAGAGTCATCAGCCATCAGTCATTAGTCATTAGTTGTTAGTCATTAGCTAACAACTAAGCACTGCTAAGTAAGGACTCAATAACGCTAATTTGCAGATTGAGAACGGGAGCATCTCAGCAGAGAGTAAGAAGCATTTTTTCAGGAGTGCGAGATCGAGAGAGCGTGAGTCGGGTATAAACGCGAGCTCGTAACAGATCGCACTCCTACAAAACCTTACACTGATAATAACTAATGACCCCGCCGGAAAAACGGACACAAGCCCCGACGCTCATGAGAGTCGAACCTAAAATTTTAGGATCTTGTTCAAGCTCCCAGATTCATCTGTAGAGTAAATCTAAAATCTAAAATCTAAAATCTAAAATCGACTGACTGAGGACTATTGACTAATGAGCGATTTGATGCCGACAAATATAGAGGCAGAAGAAGCAATTTTGGGCGGGATTTTAATTGACCCCGAAGCTATTTCCCGAATTGCCGAACTGCTGCGACCGGAGTTTTTTGCCATCACCGCTCATCAAGTCATTTATCGATCGGCATTAGGGCTATTTTTACAGGGTCAACCTACCGATTTAATGACGGTAACAACTTCGCTAACCGACCGCAACCAGTTAGAGCAAGTAGGAGGACTAACTAAATTAGCACAATTAGTCGATCGCACAGTTTCCGCAGTCAACATCGACCAATATGCAGTTTTAGTAGAAGACAAATATCAGCGCCGCAAATTAATCGAAGCTGGCAACAACATAGTACAATTAGGTTACGAGACAGCCGTACCGCTAGAAACAGTCTTAGACCGCGCCGAACAAGAAATTTTTAGCATAACTCAAGAACGCCCGCAACAAGATTTAGTATCGATCGGCGAAACACTAAACCAAACATTTCAAGACCTAGAAAATCGCAATGAAGGCCTCACACTTCCCGGTATTCCGTGCGGTTTTTATGACTTAGATGCTATGACAGGAGGCTTTCAGCGATCGGATTTAATCATCGTTGCAGCTAGGCCGGCGATGGGAAAGTGCCAAGCAGCCTCTACCGTAATAGTAGAAAGTGATGGAAGTGTTTCTAGTATAGAACAAATCTATCAAAAACGTCAAGCTGAATTACTAACATTAGGAGAAGATTGGCAATTTCACCTAACTAGACCATCAGCTTTTATAGATGATGGAATTAAGCCTGTATTTCGGGTAACAACAAGACTGGGACGCTTTATAGAAACTACAATTACACACCCATTTTTAACAATTAAGGGCTGGCGGCAGTTGAGGGAAATACAAGTAGGCGATAAGATTGCTGTTCCCCGCAGGATGAATCTTTTTGGTAAAGAAACCATCCGAAACTGTGAAGTTAAATTATTGGCTTATCTAATTGGCGATGGGTGTTTGACACGCAGCGCGCCACACTTCACCAATGGAAATACTGCTATACTACAAGATTTTGCTGAAGCTGCTACTAGCTTCGGAGGTCTTAAGCTGCGATTCAACGATAAAGGGAGACGCGCACCAGAATATTATGTCATGGGCGATCGAGAAAGTTACACAGATAGTATAAAAAACTTTGGTTATAATTTAGAAATAATCCTTTTAAAACGAAATTTTGACTCTAAAAAATTAGCGCTAGAATTGGAAGTTCCACCGCGATTAGTCCGGTCTTGGGTGGAAGGAAGAGCATTTCCCAATCAAGAATTATTTAGTGGCATTTGCAGAGTTTTAAGAGTAGATCCAGAACACCTAGCCGATGAGGGAATGGATGTTATTAATACAAGTCATAAAAATCCCCTGAGAAATTGGTTAGAAAAGTTAGGTCTGATGGGAAAAAATGCTCATGAGAAAACTGTACCAGAAATAGTTTTTAAATTGGAGCGATCGCAAATTGCCCTTTTCCTCAACCGTCTCTTTTCCACTGATGGGTGGGCCACCCTACTTACCAGCGGTCAATCTCAGCTAGGCTACTGTTCTGTCAGCGAAGAACTAGCCAGACAAGTACAGCATCTACTGCTGAGATTTGGCATCATTGCTGCCCTCAAAAAGCGTTCTGTCAAATACAAAAATACTCGCATACCAGCTTGGCAAATCGATATTACTGACGCAAAATCAATCAAAACATTCATATCAGAAATTGGTATTTTTGGCAAAGAGGTAGCATTATTCAAAGTAAAAGAAGCATTAGAAAATAAAGAATACCAAACTAACCGCGATTTAATTCCTGTCGAGGCCTGGGAATACCTAGCATTAGCAAAAGGCAACGAATCTTGGGCATCCTTAGCAAAACGAGCAGGTATCAAAGGTCACTCAAATATCCACGTTGGTAAACGTGCGCTGTCCAGGGAAAGATTTTTAGTTTTAGCAACGGCTTTAGATAATTTATGGCTGAAACAACTGGCAGATAGCGAGGTTTACTGGGATGAAATAGTTTCTATAGAACCGATGGGAGACAAGCAAGTCTACGACTTAACTATCCCGGAGACGCACAATTTTGTGGCTAACGATATCTGCGTTCACAATACTGCTTTCTGTACCAACATCGCCCACCACATCGCCGCCGGACAGCAGAAATTGCCGGTTGCCGTTTTCAGCTTAGAAATGTCGAAAGAACAGCTAGTGCAGCGTATCCTGTCCAGCGAAGCCAAAATAGAAAGTAATCGGTTGCGATCGGGTAGAATCAGTCAAAACGAATGGGAACCAATCAGTACAGCCATTGGCAATTTATCAGAACTACCACTATTTATTGACGATACTCCCAATATTACCGTCACAGAAATACGATCGAAAGTCCGCCGCCTCCAAGCAGAACAAGGCGGAACCCTAGGATTAGTCTTGCTAGATTACCTGCAATTAATGGAAGGCAGCAGCGACAACCGCGTGCAAGAACTATCTCGAATTACCAGAAGTCTTAAAGGTTTAGCCCGCGAACTCAACGTGCCGATTATTGCCTTATCTCAGTTGAGTCGGGGTGTGGAAGCAAGGACAAACAAGCGGCCCATGATGTCTGATTTACGCGAAAGCGGCTGTCTCGGTGGCGATAGTTTAGTTACCCTGGCGGATAGTGGATTAGAAGTCCCGATTCGTGATTTAGTCGGCAAATCTGGCTTTGCTGTTTGGGGGTTAAATTCAGATACCCTGAAACAGGAAAAAGCGATGGTGACTAATGCTTTTTGTACTGGAGTCAAGCCCGTCTGGGAGATGACGACTTGCTTGGGAAATTCGATTACAGCAACAGGCAATCATAAGTTCTTTACATCAGATGGTTGGAAGCGGTTAGATGAATTAAAAATAGGCGATCGAATTGCTACACCTCGATCAATTCCTTGTAGTGAAGTGCAGACGATGGGTAATGCTGAATTAGCTTTACTAGGACATTTAATTGGTGATGGTTGTACTTTACCCCGACATACCATTCAGTACACGACGCGAGAATTAGATTTAGCTGAATTAGTTGCACATTTGGCTAGAGAAGTATTTGGTGATAAAATTAATCCCCGCATTAAACGCGAACGCGATTGGTATCAAGTTTATCTCTCCGCTAGTTATCGTCTCGCTCCCAATATTAAAAATCCGATTACTAAATGGCTCGAACAATTAGAAATATTTGGTTTACGTTCCCATGAAAAATTTATTCCCAGTTTAGTATTTACCCAACCGCAAGAATCGATCGCTCTTTTCCTTCGACACCTATGGGCAACTGATGGTTGTATCAAACCGACTAAAGGGAAGAAATGTCTTTATCCAGCTATTTATTATGCTTCTAGTAGCGAGAAGTTAGCCAGAGGAGTCCGTTCTCTGTTGCTTAGACTGAACATCAATGCGGCTGTCAGAGTTATTTCTCAAGGTAAAAAAGGGCGCGCACAATATCAAGTTTGGTTAGGAGGGAAATCAGACATAGAAATATTTGCGAATGTAATTGGTGCAGTTGGTAATTATAAAAGATCTAGTTTGGAAGAGGTAAAAATATATTTAAATAATGCTGATAGTGGGAAGACTAATCGGGATTTAATTCCGAATGAACTTTGGCGAACTCAAGTCAATCTTGCCCAAAAGCGCCTTGGTTTAACCGTCAAACAGATGCAAGATTGCTTAGGTATGCGTTATTCAGCCACAACGGATTACAAATGTGATATTGGTCGAGAACGCGCATATCAGTTGGGGAATATTTTGGATGCCGAAGAGATATTCAAGCTAGCTGTTAGCGATATCTATTGGGATAAGGTGAGAGAAATCAATTTTTGTGGCGAAGAAATGGTTTACGATATGACAGTAGAAAATATTGAAAGCTTTGCCACACAAGGTTTGTATGCCCATAATTCCATAGAGCAAGACGCCGACTTAGTAATTATGCTCTACCGCGATGAATACTATAACCCTGATTCGCCCGATCGCGGAATTGCAGAAGTAATTATTACCAAACACAGAAACGGGCCCACAGGAATCATCAAACTATTATTTGACGCCCAATATACCTGCTTTCGCAATCTCGCATCTCCGAAGCGATCGTAAATCAACCAGAACATACACAAAAACCCGGTTTCTTAAAAAAAAACCGGGTTTCTAAACACCGTAAAAGTTTTACGTTGAATGAGATTGAGCTACCTAGTCAGCGATTTTCAACAATTCCACATCAAAAATCAGCGTAGCATTAGGAGGAATCACCCCGCCCGCACCGCGAGCGCCGTAACCGAGTTCAGGGGGAATAATCAACTTGCGGCGCTCTCCAACTTTCATTGTACCGACACCTTCATCCCAACCCTTAATTACTTGACCCACGCCAATTTGGAACTGAAAAGGAGAATTGCGATCGCGCGAACTGTCAAACTTCGTGCCATCCTCCAAAGTTCCCGTGTAGTGCACCACAACCTTCTGCCCGGTTTTTGGAGTCGCCCCATCACCCTCTTTCAATTCAACATATTTCAGACCTGAATCTGTGGTGACAGTTTTCTCAGTATTAACAGTTTTCTCAGTATTATCAGTCATGTTATTGCCAGCGATAGTAGCTGGTACCTCCGGTAAAGTAGCATCAGCTACTAGCAAGCTATTTTCATTCAAAGACTGCGCTGACAACTTCTCAATAGCAGTCTCGGGTAAAAGATTGTTCAATTCGGCTGCAACTGCTTGGGACCCAGAACCGCCCATTTGAGCGACTATCAAAAACAAAAAGCAAACCAGCATTACTCCCAAGCTGACTAGAACTCCTCGCAAAATTAATCCTCCTAATACTTTTAACCGCGATATCTCAGATATCTAAGACATCTAGTACAACAAGAACTACCAAATGTTATCTGAACTTTTCCACCAAAAAACGGCAGGTACCAGATAATTTTCAAGGCCAAAGTATGAAGTCAAAATGTTTGTAATTCTACATAAATGGCTTCTACATAAGTGCCTTTTTTAGCCTTCTGCCTTCGGGTGACAATCTTATCACAAGATAGCAGCGAACTTCTCGCGGGCGTTAGCGAAGCTTGCAGAAGAGGATCGAACTCAGCGCCAGTTACGGTTTTCTAAATCCCGCATCTGACGTTCCAAACGATCGAGCCTTCCGCGCAACTCATCCATTTCCGACTGTCGGGGAACTCCCATATCTTGCAGCATATTCCGTAGTTGCCGCTGCAACTGCGTCTCCCAATTGCCCTGTTCAGACTTGAGGTGCTCCGTCATGTCATCCACAAAGGTTTTGGCTTGCTCGGAATTGATTTTGCCATCTTTGACCCATTGCTCGCTGACTTCCTGCAATTTCTCGGCCACCAGGGAGGTAGTACCAATGCCCAGCATTACCAGTTGTTTGAGTAAGTTGCTATTGTTATCCATAGATTTTTCCTAATGTTTGCCCTTTCATACCCGATCGGCTCAGGTCGCCTGCTGTCGCTGCGAAACCATCTGTAAACTTAAAGTTACATCAGCGCACACCTACCTTTCTATTTTGGAGCATCCAGCCGCCTGATGGCGAGGCGATCGCCCATTCTCGGCGTTCGGAAAACCCGCTAATGAGCCTACCCACCACATTACCCCATCACCCTGCTGTCTATGCCTGATTGCCCCCGCTGTCACCAACCTGTAGACGCCCAAGCGCTCGCCTGTCCACACTGCAAAATCCCCCTCAAAGCTTTCGGTCATCCGGGTATCCCTCTTTATCGATCGAAACCCGAAGAATTTCTGTGCACTACCTGTATTTATCACGAAGACGACACTTGCAACTACCCGCAGCGTCCCTTTGCCAAAGAATGCACGCTTTATCACGATCGAGCTGAGCCACTTGTGCCACAGACGATCCCTTACAGCAGCGGCGGCTGGCCACAATCAATCAAAAATTGGTGTCAGCGCCATCTGGTTTGGTTAGCATTATTAGGTTTAATTATTATTAGCATTGCTCTGTCGATTTAATCTCACATCTTGCACCATTCTGAAGAACAGGCTTTTCGGCCTGTTCCACAAAGAGTAGATTTTCTTGTGGAACAGGCCGAAAAGCCTGTTCATAAAAGGCTTATTGACAATGGTGCAACATCTCAGTTTAATCTGATTGTACAAAGCGTAGAATAGAGAGATATCTGTTAATCTGGGTTGCTCTATTATTCTCTAAATTATTCATGAGCTACGTATTCGGCATCGACGGCGGCGGCACTAAAACAATCTGCCTTTTAATGGATGACAACCACCTTGTTTTAGGACGCGGTGAAGCAGGGCCGTCAAATTATCAAACCCTGGGAATTGAGACAGCAAAACAATCCATCCAATTGGCGATCGAACGAGCAGTTCTGTCCGCTCAGGTCGAGGCTGTAGGCAATCTCAACATAGAAGCAATTGGTCTGGGACTAGCAGGCGTCGGGCGTCCAAAAGATCGTGAAATAGTGCAATTTGTAGTGCAGAACTTGCAGTTGACGAATACTTTACCAGTAACCCGATCGTTCCTGCCCAGGAATATAGTAATTTCCAGCGACTGCGCGATCGCACTTGCGGGCGGTACAGGCCATCCAGTGGGTATCGCCGTTATTTCAGGAACCGGTTCGATTGTTTTCGGGCAAAACCGTCACGGGAAAACTAAACGAGTCGGCGGTTGGGGATATATTTTAGGCGATGAAGGCAGCGGATATAACATCGCCCTTGAGGGTTTGCAAGCTGCTTTGAAGTTCTATGACGGACGCGAAGATTTTACCGTGCTTGCGGAAAAATTTCAAAAGCATTTAGGCCTCAATAACCTAGAAGAATTGGTAGAAGTCGTTTACGGGCGCGGTTGGGGAGTCAAAGAAATTGCAGCTTTAGCGCCGATTGTCGAGGGAGCCGCAGCAGAGGGCGATCGCGTCGCTGACAGCATTATCAACAATGCTGTGGCCGAATTAACCTATTCAACAAAAATAGCCATTTCAGCGCTATTTAACCAAACAGAAGAATTTGAAATTGTGATCGTAGGAGGTGTGTGGGGCGGAGAGGCAAATTGCCGAGGTCGGTTTGAAGATGCCATAAGTGCGATCGCCCCAAAAGCTAAGGTAATTTCGCCCCGATACGAACCAGCTTTCGGTGCTGGATTGCTAGCCTTAAACGCTCTCAACAATTAATCTCGTGTCCCCAGGCTTCATGCTGAGATTTCACCTTAACTAATTAGAGGCTAAGGGAGACGATGAACCGAAATCTCTCCTTTATCCTCCTTATCTTCCCACTCTTGCCGATTTTATCTATTTTTCCAAATTTTAAAATTCTGGATTATCTACCTTATCTTCCCAACTTCTAGAATTCCAGCCTGCCATAATCAAAACATCAGATGAATGCGAAACCAGAAACAAATTTAGCAGTAGTGCGTTCCTAAGTAAACAAAAACCGAAGCAAGGAGACAATTTATATGATTACTTCTCAAAAATGGCGTTCAGCAACAGCAGCAATCCTCGCACTGGGCATTACAGTTGGAACCAGCGTGCCGCTAGTGGTAGCTACTCCCGCAGAAGCCCAACAACGAATTTCCCAATTTGATAGCATCCGAATTCCGTCGGGCAGTGTAATTCCAGTTAGCTATGAAAAAGACAAAATAGTTGTCACCCGCGAAGAAACTGCACCTTTAACTTTAACAGTAGCGCAAGACATCCGCACACCTCAAGGCAGAGTATTAATCCCCGCAGGCAGCCAGATAGTCGGGGTACTGCAACCTGTCAGAAGAGGCAATCAAATCGGTACTCAATTTGTTGCCAGAGAGTTAATTATCAGCCGCCGCCAACGCTATCGGATTGACGGAAATTCAGGAATTATTACCAGAACCGAAAGAGTCCAAAAAGGTGCTGGCACAGGTTCACTAGCGCAAGGTGCAGCCTTGGGTGCAGCAGCAGCAGCAGCACTCGCAGGCATTACCGGGGACAAAGCGATCGCGACTGAAGAAGTATTGGGAGGCGCTGGGATCGGCGCTTTAGCGGGAGTATTGTTGGGGCGGCGCAGCGTTGACGTGCTGGTGATTCGCCCGGAACAAGATTTGGCAGTGAGATTGCGATCGGACATCGTGCTCCGCTAATATTGGAATCTTGGGATTAATTATTTGCAGTAAAACATTGTCGATCGCTAACTTGTGGTCTCCCGATAATTGGCTAGGCATACTGTTAAGGTTGTGCCTAGCCATGTTTGTTGGCGGAATTATTGGATGGGAGCGCCAACTCAGAAACAAACCAGCGGGATTGAGAACTCATATGCTAGTAAGTATGGGTTGTGCGCTGTTTGTTTTAATGCCGCTGGCAATGGGGAAAAATGAAAACGGAGGAGATGCTGTAGCGCGCGTAATTCAAGGCATTGCTGCCGGGATTGGGTTTTTGGGAGGCGGAGAAATCCTGCGGCAAAATCACCAGGAAAGAGGCAAAGTTGAAGTTCACGGCCTCACCTCTGCCGCCGCTATTTGGGTGTCAGCAGCTTTAGGAACTGCTGCAGGATGCGGGTTGTGGCAACTGGCATTAATTGGCGCTTTAATGTCGCTGTTTGTTCTGAGAGTAATTAAAGAGTTAGAGCGTCGGAGTCGTAGGAAATAGTCTCAGTGATTATATAATAATACCAACTATCCCAAATCTTGGAACAGTTATAAGTTTTTGGTTTGTTTCCTGAAAGACTGTATGCACCGGTGCGGATCTGTGAGATAGTCGCTTTTTTTGATAATTTAAGGGTAGCGACGCACCCTACAGCTACTGTTGCATGATTTTTTAGAATTAGTATAAGGTATGGTAAAATAACCGTTATAACATTTTTAGTGAGCCTTCATTCCGAGGGACTTTTATGAGGAATAAAGTCCTCCTTACCAACAAATTTGATTGCGGTCGAGCCAAGTTACCTAATATTAGCTAAGCTGTTACGCATTTAAACCATTAACGCTCTAGGTAAGGTGCGTCACCTAGAACACTGACTATACATGGGAAACGCTTATTTACGCTCCGCACCCTACTATCTTTCCGGCCCGCACCACAAAATATATAATTCCCCTGTACTCAGAAATAATATAATTATCCTTAAATAGTTTCAGACTTCAGACTTCTGCTATAAAAAGTTAATCCCAAAAATGAAGTATCCCGCCCCAGCTTAAAGCTAAGGCGGGATTTTAGTCTAAGTGTCAGTTAGTTCTTTTTGTTTTGATGCCGGCGACGTGCGACCAGTGCGCCTAAACCTAAGCCCATACCTACCATTGTGATTGGTTCTGGAACTGGTACTGGTTCAGGCTCAGTTGCGGGTGATGGTGATGGCGCTGGTGCTGGCGCTGATGCTGGTGCTGGCGCTGGTGAGGGCGTTAGTGATATTGGCGCTGGGGCTGGTGCTGGCGCTGATGCTACAACAGTAGAAGGTGCAGTACCCAGAGTCTTGCTGCTCGCAGTTCTAGCGCCACCGGCGGAAGTGCTAACGCTCATCATTCTGCCGCCGAATTGCATTGAAGCAAATTTAGCCAAGGTCAAACCTGTACCACTAACGGTAAATTCAGTGCTTCTCCAGTCGTCAGCAGGACTACCGCCGATGCCTGGAGCACCAACTTCAACACCAGCACCAAAAGTAGCGCCCGATCCGTTTAGATTTGCACTACTACTAAAAGAACTGGTACCAGTGGTACTTTGTCGAGTAATACCACTTCCTCCGCTCGGAGTGATCGAAACACCAGTTACGCCACTAGGTATGTTAAAGAAAACACCACGTAAGTCAGCGATACCACCGGTGGGACCGGGTACTACTTCAACTTTAACTTTGACAGTGCCAGCCGCAAGTCCAGTATCTGAAAGGGTGAATCTAAGTGTAGGGTAATTTCCAGTATTAGTATTAGTTACATCACTCAAGTTTACAGTTAGGGTATCAGCTTTAGCTTGTTGTAATGCGACTGGTAGAGAGATGAATGCGAGACACAGTGCTTTTAATAATGTAGTTTTCATTGGATCAAAACCCCCTTTGTTGTGGGTCGAGTGACTTGAGATGAATTTGTTTGGAACCTTTTTTTATTCCACATTTTCACTGTAACAGTGGTACCAAAATTATGCAAGTACCTAAAGCTAATCTTTACAAGAGCAATATAAATGGGCAGGATTTGTCAAATTTGTATAAACCCTGGTTCTAGCGATTTCATACTCTTCCTATAGGAAAAACTAAGCATAATCGAGGAGTTTAGAGATATTTAAGCCTAGAGTCCATTGGTGACAAGTTAAGACTTAATTGCATTTGTCAATCAGCATTGGTGACAAGTTAAGACTTAATTGCATTTTCAATCAGTAATATTACTCAAAAAAACTGCTTTTTTAGGAGTGGAAAATTCACGATTTGAGAGCGAGTAAGTATAAATAAGTAAATGGACAGAATTAATTACACACTGATTCTTTGCTAGACAAGGCTTGTAGCCCATAGCTTTGTGTAATTAATTGTGTCTTACTACTTATCACCCTCGGCATGATTCCTCGATCGCCCAAATCTCAGTTTTATGGCCAAAATCCGAGTAAATGTTGAGCATAATTGCTGATTGACAAATGCTTTCTTAGCTTAACTTGTTACCAATGGTCAATCAGTAATATTACTGAAAAAAACTGCTTTTTTAAGAGTGGAAAATTCACGATTTGACAGGGAGTAAGTATAAATATCACCCTCGGCATGATTCCTCGATCGCCCAAATCTCAGTTTTATGCCCAAAATCCGAGTAAATATTGAGCATAATTGCTGATTGACAAATGCTTTCTTAGCTTAACTGGTTACCAATGGATAAGGTATGGTAAAACAACCGTTCTAACGTTTTTACTGAGCCTTCAGTCCGAGGGACTTTTATGAGGAATAAAGTCCTTATTACCAACAAATTTGATTGCGATCGAGCCAAGTTACCTAATATTATAGCAATCCTAAATGATTATACTCGTTACCAGGAAGAGCCTGGTAACGCATATCCGGAGGAAGAGCCTCCATAGTCTGGGCCGAGGCAGAGCCTCGCTTACATCGGTTCCCAGGCAGAGCTTGGAAGTTAACCAGTTATTGAAACTGATGCGAGGATTGCTATAGCTGTTTCACAGCAAGTGTAGTTACTCCATTTTCATAAAATTGTTTGCAGTCATCCAACCATTGTCTTTTAGGACTTCAATTCTCACTACAAACTTAACTAATTTATTAAAAATGAGTAGATGTAAATTAACACCCCGCGCTCTAAATCTACCCCAATTTTAGCTCTAAACCGTATAAAATTTAGGAGAGAATTAAATTATCATCTAAGTATATTTTCGGATACAGGAGTTAAGATATATCCAGCCCGAAGAATGAATAAAGCTGATTAACTTTCTCCCGAAAAGTTGGGCAAATGGATCGATTCCAAAGACTCTTTTCTGACGCGACCCGCCATGGCAGCTAACTGCAAGCTCATAAAAGCATTCAAATCTTCCAAATCACACTTGGGTGAGGAAAAAATTTTATGCATTTCATTTTCCGCTTCCCAACTCAGAAAACCCGCCACCATAGCTTGTTTGACAACTTCACGAATCCGCATAATAGAAATGTTACTTACTAAATTTTAACTAATCAAAAGCCAACTAATTACTAACAGGAACTTTCGGAAGCCGTCTCGCCAAAGATTTCAAATTTTTTCAGCTCGCGAGACTCTTGTTTCACTCCTCCGGACATAGCTGCTAGTTGCAAAGCCATAAAAGCATTTAAGTCTTCCAAGTCATACTTGGTGGTAGTTAACATCCGCCGCAGTTGATTTTCGGCTTCAAGGGTTAGATAGCCCAGAGCCAGAGCTTGCTGGGCGAGGTCGCGAATTAGCACCATAACACTTCGGGATTTTATTGGTTCAAGCCTAAGTATCAACTGTTTTCACAGAATCAGCAGTGACGGCTATTGCTCGATAGGTGTGACATTGTTACGGGCCACTCGTGACAGCCGGAGTCGCAGAGTGTGACTAATTATTTGCACGGTTGTGACGGAGATCACGTGGGGGATGCCAGAGGAGGAGTCGGAGTGTGGGGAGTCGGAGAGTGTCCGGGTGTCTGGGTGGGGGAGTCGGAGAGTGTCCGAGTGGGGGAGTCGGAGAGTGGGAGCATTTTTCTTCTTCCCTGGGACTAATGACTGATGACTACTGCCTTCTACCTTCAGAAGACGCTCAACGTCTATAATCAGCAAGTTAAATATTTACTGCAAGACCCATATGGAACTAGCTCATAAAGATTTGCTACAACAAATAGCCCGACTATCTGAAACTTATGCTAATTTGGCCGATCGCCTATCAATGGCAGCAAAACAACTGCAAGACTCCGGCCTTCCTCCCTCTGACAGTTTGCTGCAAGAAGTAGCCGCCTACAGCCGCAACTTTGCCGCAGTCCAAAAACAAGCTCTCGAAGCAAACAAATCCGCGATCGCCCCAGGAGAAATTACTTCCCTCAAAGACATTCAAAACTTAGTCGAGACTGCCTCCGCTTCCGAAGGTAAAGCAGAAATTCGCGATGCAGCATTGAAAGTGATCGATCGAGTATTGGCGATCGCCCACCGCGAACAAAGCGACTTCGCACCCTTACAATCAGTTCATGCCAGAGCCCGCGAACTGCAGCGCGCGATTTCCGAATCAACCCCAACTCAACTGCATTCCGACGCAGAATCCTTAGTCAGCGGCAAACACCCAGTTTCAGCAGTGCTCGCCCTGGTGGAACAGCAAGACAAATTAGACGACGAACAGTGGGTAATCCTCGAAGAAACAGTCAGCGCCGCTTTTGGCAAACAAATAGCCGTAGCCATTTCCAGAGGCAAATTAACCATTGCTGAGATGGTAAAAGCAGCACCTGCAAAAGTCGAACCCGCATTTAAACCAGCGCCAGAACAAAAAATCAGCGCCGAACCTTTGCCAGAAGTGATTGTCATCCCGTCAGGAAATGTGGCACCGAAACAAGTTACAGTTGCGCCACAGATCCAGATTTTGGAATCCCCCGCACCTTCTGCCCCCATGCACGAGGTGATTATTGTTCCCAGCGTGGAAGTACCTAAGTCCCTCCAGACAACCGGTTCGGGGAACATTGTTTTTGGGGCACCCCGGAACCTTCAACCAGCGGTAGCAGTAGAGGGCGCTTTGGGAATCAAAGTTTTGGTGCACATTCAGGGAATTGGCGATCGAACTTTCGGTGCTCAAGAATACGCGGGTACTAAAGCTCAAGGGCGCCGCGTCGAAGGATTTCAAATTAGTATCGATCCCCCAATTCCCGGCTTAAATGTCGAGTACATGGCTCACGTCGAAGGTGTTGGCGATACTCCTTGGCTCAGCCAGGGAGAATTGGCCGGTTTTCGGGGTCAAGCGAAACGAATTGAAGGATTTGCGGTTCGGTTGAGCGGGCCGCAAGCTGATAAATACGACGTATTTTATAACGCTCACATTCAGAATATCGGCGACACCGACGTGTCCTCCAATGGCGAATATTGCGGTACTCGCGGCAAAGCTTTGAGAATAGAGGGCATCAAAGTTTGGATCGCGCCGTCTGCGAGTTCCCAAGCTGCGGCCCCTGTGGGTTTAAAAGTGTTGGCGCATATTCAAGGAATTGGCGATCGAACTTTTAGCGATCGAGAATATGCGGGTACTAAAGCTCAAGGCCGCCGCGTCGAAGGATTTCAAATTAAAATAGAGCCTCCCGTTGCCGATTTAAATTTGCAGTACATGGCTCACGTTGAAGGAGTTGGCGACACTGCTTGGATCTCGGAAGGGGAGTTAGCTGGATTCCGGGGCAAAGCCAAGCGCATTGAGGGAATTGCCGCGCGGCTGACAGGGCCGCAAGCTGATAAGTATGACGTATTTTATACTGCTCACATCCAGAATGTGGGCGATACTCCGGTTACTGCTAACGGTCAATATTGCGGCACTCGCGGCAAAGGTTTGAGGGTTGAGGGGATGACGATTTGGGTTGAGCCGAAAGCCTAAAAAGTGAGAATGAATGGAAAATTTGCATGGGATTTTCCCTTCATTTAAAACCGGGTTTTTTAACCAAAATATGCCATCACAGTCCGGGGTATTAGGTGAAAAAATCCGGTTTCTCGCCACCCAACGACAGGAATTAGAGCGCACGCTAATCTCAGAAACCGGGTTTCTGAGTGTATTTTTCGTCCTCAACCGAAATTTGTCGTATAAACCCGGTTTCTCGTCACCTGCAAAGTCTTGGCGCACGCTAATCTCACTACTATTTGTAAAATTGGTTGAAAATAATGCTTGAACAATAGGTAAAAGCTTCAAAAACAAGAGTTAAGTTTAATTAAATTTTGTATATTAAACTGGTCGGAGTTGCTTAAGCAGGGTATGAAAAAAATCAGTTAAAAATCCAGAAGCTTTGTGGATAGTGGTTTCTATGATATCATTTCCGGTTACACCGGAATGATGTTGACTGTTGACTGTTGACTGTTGACTGTTGACTGTTGACTGTTGACTCGAATTTACTATTCCGATGCTAACGGATTTGATATGACTTGCATATTTAGCCTTTTATACCGTAAATCAGCAACGCCTGTTTTTGTTGGGTAGAGTTTCGATTCGCAATGTACTCGACAAAACTGGACAACCCGACAAATAATCCGTCACTCAACTCGATGACTTATTTTCCTTGCAACACGGTGCCGTTCGAGGAGAATTGTAGCCGCGATTAATATCATTTACAGTAATTAATAGCGAAACAAAACCTATAATGGTCAACTAGAAAAAATTATGCCATACAGTCAATTTACTACGATCGCCAAAGCGAAACAAGCTTTCGGTCTCACAGTCCAAGAGGGATCTCGCTTTATACCTCCGCTAAACCCGATCGCACCCTCAGACATTCTCAGCGGTACTCTCAAAGATAGCCTCCCCATCGTCGCCACATCGGGAAGTGAAAAAGCGCGATCGGAAGGAATTATCTATCCCGTACTGCTGGAAGTGAGGCGGATTCTCGATCGCCAAATTAGCCTTTTTTCCGGCGAAGATTTCACCATCGACGAAGCTGTCGGACTGAATGGAGTGTTTGATTTTCTGCTAGCGCGATCGTCCGAAGTCCTAGAAATTGAAGCCCCCGCCGTTGTAATTGTCGAAGCTAAAAAGACCGACCTCAAAAGCGGATTGGGTCAGTGTATTGCCGAAATGGTTGCCGTTCAACGCTTCAATCAAGCCAAAGAAAAAAACATCCCCATCATTTATGGGAGTGTGAGTAATGGCATTCAATGGCAATTTATCAAACTCGAAAACCAAACTGTGACGATCGACTTATCCGTCTATCCTCTGCCCCCTGTCGAGCAAATCCTCAGCTTTTTCGTTTGGATGATGCAGAATGGTGCCGTTAACTCAGAAACAATTTAACCGATACTTTTTTGCTAACATTTGCTAACAAATACATAATTTGAGATCGTATCTCAACCAAGGCGTATCAACCGATGCCCGTAGAAATTTCTACAAGCACTTATATTCTTGCCTTCAGCTTGGTTATCGCTTACAGCTCTTAGCCAATCTGATTATTTGCTTTGATAATGTAGAGGCAACTTATTTATATAGCGGTTGCGTACTACCAAGGTTTTTCACCTACATCTGAGTGGCTAAATTCATTCTATATGACATGAAGATAAGAAGGCAAATGTAAGTGATAGTTAGCAAATGTCAGAAAAACTCTTACTGTTAATCAACCTTCCAAAGCCGCCAAAAGACACAGCAATAAAGCCTCCGTCCACTCGACTACAGCACCGTAAGTATCGCCCGTGTGGCCGCCCAAACGGTGGTTAAACCAGGCTCCGGCAAAAATTCCGATCGCACTTCCCCCCAAAGCCATCCCCACCGCCAACAGCCACCGATCGCCCTCCAAGACAACTTGCACCACGCTCAAACTCAGCAGCAACAGCACTCCGGGGATAAAATCAAAAGGAGAATAAATCGATTCCTTGTGAAAAGCTCCCTTACCCTCGGCCCGGAGATAGGGATAGCGGGCGATCGCCACCAGTTGGGCCCACCTCCCCCAACCCGCGACACCCATCAAAGCCAGCCAGCGATAGTTATTCAAGTCCGAGAGAGCGGCAGTTTTCAGCAGCACGATCGCGATCGCAGCCATCGCCCCAAAAGCCCCTGTAACGCTGTCCCGCATGACTTCCAGCCTGCGTACCGGGTCGGGTACAGCCAGCCCGTCCGCCGCGTCCATTGCGCCGTCTAGGTGCAGTCCGCCAGTCACGGCGATGCCCAAGACTACCACCAAGGCCGATCGAGTCAGAGCAGGCATTCCCAACAACTGCAACCCAACATCCCCCAGCCCCAGCATCCCCCCAATCAAAAGCCCGATCGCTGGTGCCAAGCGGGCAATGCCCCGAAACTCCAAAGTCCAAGACACCGGTACCGGCAAACAAGTATAAAAAGCGACTGCGCCTGCGATGGCAGCCCCTTGATTCCGGAAAAAGTCGCTCGTAGACCGAACCCATTTATCATCCACCATAAGATAGAAAGTTTTTCATCAGGTATGCAGTTGTCAATCGATTAGTGTGTGCCAGAATTGGACTGTAACACCCTAGTTTTTTGGATCGAGCATTCCTCCTGTCGCCCGCTCTTTTCCCCGGAAAACCTCTGTCGGCAGCGATCCCCAAGCTCCCTATCTAAAAAGACTAAACTCCAGATCCGCGTTTCCCTTCCCAAAAATTCTAGCTAACTCCCTGATTTTCAAGACGGGAACATACACTACAACAGAGGCTTTTACTCCATGAGTCACGATCAATTGAATAACAGGGTAGTTGCTCCTTGCATCATCGATACAGGGATTGTCGTCAACAAACGCGATATCAAAAGATTGCTGTTTGATTTAGGACGTGTCCGCTACCTTCACATACAAGATGGCCAGATTTATAGCGAAGGGGAAGGTTATGTACTCGAAGTCTTCGCCAACCCCCACCGTTCTACCCTGATTGCCAACCATGCGCTTTATCTGAACGTGTATAGTTTTGATTACCTGGAACTGAAACAGTCCCCGGTGGATGGTGCTTATTTTGACCTGATTCAAGATGGACGGCAGTTGCGGTTAATTCCCCTCTCCAATCCTTTGCAAGAGCAATTCGCCCGGAATTTAAATGCCGCGGCTTTGGATGCGGTTGTCGATCAGGTTCTCTCCGGGAACTGGGATCTGCAATTGGATGAGGATGATTCCCCGTTTTAATCGTCAGTCAGTCGATTTTAGATTTTAGATTTTAGATTTTAGATTTACTTGCAGCGCCGTGAATCTGGGAGTTAGAACTAAGGTCTAAAATTTTTTGCCCTCCACGACGATTGTCGGAAACTTGTCTCCGTTTTTGGGCGGGGTCATTCGATTTTAGATTTTCGATTGTCGATTTTGGATTGACTTGCGCGAGATAAATTCGGGGGCTTGAGGATTTTCGATTGTCGGTTTTGGATTGATTCCACGGATAAATCACGTGGCGGGTACCATCTAGAAATTCTCGGTCATGGTTTTTTTTGTCGCGATGTCATCAACAATAGATTAAATAACACTCACATCTTGCACCATTCTCGCTTAACAGGCTTTTCGGCCTGTTCCACAAAGAGTGAATTTTCTTGTGGAACAGGCCGAAAAGCCTGTTCCTAAACAAGTAATTGAGAATGGTGCAACATCTCAAATAACACGGACGGCCGAGTAGCGGTTAACGAGCATCGAGGACTAATGACTGAGGACAAGGCGAAATTTTCTTTTAAATGTCAGGCTAATTGCAGCCATACCCAAGCGCGTGCAGGGGTTTTTGCCACTCCCCACGGTGTTGTGGAAACGCCTAAATTTATGCCAGTGGGGACGCTAGCTAATGTCAAAACTTTGACACCTGCACATCTTGAGGCGGCGGGTTCTCAAATGGTTTTGGCAAATACTTATCACTTGCACTTGCAGCCGGGGGAAGCAATTGTCGCAGGCGCGGGCGGATTGCATAAATTTATGGCTTGGCCAGGCCCGATGCTGACGGATTCGGGCGGCTTTCAGGTGTTTAGCTTGAGCCAAATGCGGACTATTTCTGAGAATGGGGTGACTTTTCGCTCTCCCCGCGATGGCCGAATGATTAATTTGACGCCGGAACGATCGATCGAAATTCAGAATGAGTTGGGCGCTGATGTGATTATGGCCTTTGACGAGTGTCCCCCTTACCCCGCTACGCGGGAGGAGGTGGAGGCTGCCACAAATCGTACTTACCGCTGGCTGCAACGCTGCATTCAAGCTCACTCGCGCCCGGATCAAGCTTTGTTTGGAATCGTGCAGGGGGGCGTTTTCCCCGATTTGCGATCGCGCGCGGCGAACCAGTTGGTAGATTTGGATTTACCAGGCTACGCCATCGGCGGCGTTAGTGTGGGGGAATCGGGGGATTTGATCGCAGAGATTGTGAAGGTGACTGCGCCCCTGTTGCCGGCAAATAAACCGCGTTATTTGATGGGGATTGGGACTTATCGGGAAATGGCGCTGGCGGTGGCCAGTGGCGTAGATATGTTTGACTGCGTGATTCCGACTCGGCTGGCCCGCCACGGGACGGCTTTTGTTGGTGGGGAACGCTGGAGTTTGAAAAATGCTCGGTTCCGGGAGGATTTTGCTCCGCTGGATGAGTCTTGTCCTTGTTATACCTGCCAAAAATTCAGTCGGGCTTATTTGGCCCATTTGGCGCGCGCTAACGAAGTGCTGGGCTATACTTTGCTGGCTATTCACAATGTGACGGAGTTGATTCGCTTTACTGGGAGGATGCGGGAGGCGATTTTTGCCGATCGATTTACTGAAGAGTTTGCCCACTGGCTTGCACCGACAGTCGATCGATCGTGATTGCCTTGGGTGAAGATATGCGACAATTATTAAAATTGTGTTGGATAGGTAGGTTGATTCATGGAAGCTGCATTACTCTTAGCAAAACTGCCCGAAGCTTATTCGATTTTTGAGCCTTTGGTTAATGTTTTGCCGGTCATTCCCGTATTTTTCTTGCTGCTGGCTTTTGTTTGGCAGGCGGCTGTAGGATTCAGATAAGTTTGATTTTAGTAAAAGCAGGGGCAATTCCAGAATTGCCCCTGCTTTTAGATGTTAAGTTTTATGACTCTGCCCTCTGACTCCTGACTCCTGACTCCTGACTCCTGCTGTCTGACTCCTGACTCCTGAGTCACCCTCAATAATTCATCCGTGTATCCGTGTCAAAATCCGTGTAGTGCCTTCCTTCAGCTACCGCCGATCGCACTTTTGAAAGCCGGCCTTTCCGAGATCCGCTTGATGTAATCTACAACGGCCGGATAAGCACTGAGGTCTAGTTTTAGCATCATCGGAATGTAGGCCAACATTGACCCGACTGCTGCGTCAGCGACGCCGAATTCATCACCCATTAAAAACGGCTGTTTCTCGAAGATTTCATTTAACGGTTTTAACAACTTGGGAGTTTCGCGATCGCGAGTTGCTTCTGTAAATATTCCCGGCCCCAGGGTGGCGTTAGCAAACGTGACCCACTGCACGATTTGAGCTTGCTGCTCCAAAGTCGCGGGCATTTTACCATGTTTTTGAGCTAAATACAGCAGAATTGCGCCGGATTCCCAAAGTTTAAAATCTCCGTCGGCGATCGCGGGTACTTTGCCGATCGGGTTAATTTCGAGATACTCTGGCTGCAAGTGCGCCCCTGCTTGCATATCGAGGGTGACAAATTCGTAGGGAACCGCTATTTCTTCTAGATACCACTGGACAATTGAGGCCCTGCTGCGACCTGGGCCGTAAAGTTTCAGCACGAAATTTTATCCTTTAACGCAATATTGCTGTTATAGCATTTTTTGGGAATGGGTAATTGGAAATTGCAGCCACCCGATACTTTGATGTCACTGTTCGACTAATGACTACTGACTAATGACTAATTGCCCATAACTAATGGCAGTTCTGTCAAGTGCAGAAACAAGATTCTGCTGCCAATGAAAATCAAAATTGCTCCGCCCAATATCTCAATTTTATTGGCAAACAAGTTGCCGAACTTGTGCCCGATAAAAACGCCGGCAAAGGTTAAAAAGAAAGTAATAAATCCGATCGCAGTCACCGCAAGAGCAATAGAATCTTTCAGGACAGCAAATCCGAGCCCAACTGCAAGAGCATCGATACTCGTCGCCACCGACAGCGTTATCAAAGTCCCCGTATCTAAGGGATTGAACTTTTTCTCGCATTCTTCGCTTTGCAGCGATTCATAAATCATTCTCCCGCCAATGAAACTCAAAAGCCCAAAAGCTATCCAATGGTCGATCGGTGTTATCAAAAAACTAAAACTAAGACCGATTAACCATCCTATTACGGGCATTAAAGCTTGAAAACCTCCGAAAAATAAGGCAATTTTTAAAGCTTTATTGACCTTCATGTGTTTGATTGCTAAGCCGCTTGAAACAGCGACAGCAAAAGCATCTGCTGCTAGTCCCAAGGAAAGTAAGATGGTAGTGGCTGCATCCATTTTTGTAAAGTGTTAGGTGTTATAAATAAAGTGTTCCTCTTGACTGTTTTAGTTTACACTTAATTTTGATAAAATTGCGTTTTTATCATAATGTTTTCATTTTTCTTTCAGATTTATTTCACAATTGGCGAGGCTTGAAAAAATTGGCGCTTAGCTGTATTATGTAAAAGATTATTTATCAACTAGCAGAATTAACGATGCCACCATCTAGATTGTACCAGCCACTGCTGCTCAGGTTACTGCACGGGGCTAACGCTGCGATCGCCCTTTTAGCAATTTTGAGCGCATTTCTGGTTTACAACACCTACGATGGGCGGTTTGGCAAAGTCCCCGTGCCCCAGATTGCAGATATTATCGGGATTCACGGCACTTTTGGCAAGATGTTGCTGTTAGGAATAATGCCGGCTTTTGCATTGTACAGTTTCCACGCAGGTCAAAAACGCTTGGTGCAGCCGGATTCTTTTGGGAAACTAACGCAGTTGGGAAAACCGATTTGGTGGTACAGCTTGCACCGGATTGTGAATACGTTGATGTTGCTGGCACTGACTTGGGCGATCGCTTCTGGCAGTATGGTTAAGGAAGAATGGCTGCCGGCTGGGGAATTGACGCAGGTTTGGTATTACTTACACGCTTCTGGTTGGGTGGTATTGGTATTTTGTCTGGCAATGCACTTGTTGATGAGTGCGAAGGTGGGGGGTTTGCCGCTAATTTTGTCGATGTTTGATGCCGCGTATCGCCCGGAGGATTCGCCGGCTGCTTGGTGGAAGAAAATTCGCTCTTTGGTCGATCGCTCTTAATGTGAAAATGATTAATGTGAAAATGATTAATTTCAAAATGAACAGAAATATTTTATTAATTGTTGCGGAAGTCTTGGTAATGGGAGGTTGGTTGTTTGCTGTGGTTGCACCTTTATTATTTCCCTAATCCTATCATAGCAATTTGGGTTAACAAATGAGCGTTAGGTTTGTAGTGAGGACTTCAGCCCTCTGTTTTATGACTAAAGTCCTCATACCAATTTAATGTGAAGTTGCACATATCTCGATCTCCCTAAATCCCCCTGATTGTTGGGGAGTATGTGTTGACTTTGAGAGGAATCTTGTCCCACCCCCTACTCCCCTTTGTATGGGCGGTGCCAAGAGTGCCCGCCCTCTTGGCTAGGGGCGATCGGATTCTATGCAATCTCATAAAAAATTGGTATCAGTACAAACCGAAATTAAGCTTTTCGCGCAGCTTGCTAGCCAGATTTGCGACGGGTTTCTCTGGCGGCCAAATGCGATATCAAACGATCGGCAATTTTACCCTAAATTCAGCACCGCCCCCAGTTTGAGATTTAATTTGAGGTTGAACCGGAGATTCAACTGTCAGGCTGCCACTGTGCAATTCTACAATAATTTTATAGCACACCGACAGAGCCAATCCTGTAAAATTTTTAAAGGATTTAGTAGGGCCACACTCCTCAAATATTCTGTGTTGAATTTCCGGCGGAATTTTTGAGCCATTGTGGGATATCGATACAACAATAAACCTGCCTGTATAATCATCGACAATATCGGTTTTGATGGTAATAATTTGAGCGGAATTTTCAATATTTTTAACTGCATCTATAGCATGGATTATCAGACTCGCGAATACCTGGCTCAGTTGACCGGGATAACACAAAATTGGTGGCAGGTTGTTGTACTCCTTGACTACTAATATTTTTTGCTCCAGTCTGTGAGCCAGCAACAGCAAAAGATTGTCGATGCTCTCATTAACGTTGGCGTGTTCTTTGTTGGCTTCGTCAGGAAGTGAAAATTTCCTCAAAGCCAGGACTATCTGGCGAATGCCATCGGCTCCTATTTTCAAAAAATTGAGGATTTGTGGCAACTCTTTGCTGATAAAATCTAGGTCGCAACGCTCTATTTTTTTGGCAATTCGTGGCACAGGTTCGGGATATTGTTCTCGATAGAGGCGAATTATACTAAGCAAATCTTTGATATAATCATTGAGGTGAATCAGGCGACCGTAAATAAAGTTAATGGGGTTATTAATTTCCTGGGCAACTTCGGCGGCTAGTTGACCCACAATTGTATTTTTTTCGCTTTGTACTAAAAGCTCTTCGGTGATTCTGAGTTTGGCTAATACTTCTTCCAAAAGTTGGATTTCTTCTTGAATTTGCCCGTGGAGTTGGGATTGGGAAATTGCGATCGCCAGCGAGTCTGCAATTGCTTCCAAAACTTCCACCTCGTCGGGAGTCGCAAACCGGCGCTTTGCACAGGCGAACAGATATCCAAGCCGATGATTCTGAGTTAGTACGGGTACTGCTGCGTAGTGACGATTTGTGAGTTCGATATGGGCGTGTTCCTCAGACGCTGTGGCATCAGGGGCGGCGGTTTTATGTAGCACTATCGTTTCGCAGCGGTGAAGCCGTGCAGCTAAATCTCCAGAGGGCCCTCCTGGAACACCAAAGATTCCCAAGCGCCCCGGCAAACCTTCCCGGCAATATTCCCAGCCAAATTCTAAAGTATCTTGTCGGGGGTCGTACCATGCGAAAATTGCTCGATCGAGCTTCAGTAAAGTACCGAGTTCGTCTACTGTAGTTTGGAGGATGCGATCGAGGCCCAAGCAAGCGCGAATGCGGCCGGTCAAGCGGTGGAGAAGGGCTTCTGTGCGACTGCGAATGCCATTTAGGACAAACAGCTTGAGCGCCACCATTGTTGCGAAAATAGCTGCGGCGGCAAGTACGCCGGCGGCTACTGCTAGTATCTTGAAAGGAAGGAGTTCTTTTTCGAGATTGTCGCGGGGAATTACGACGGCGATCGACCATTCAGCTTGTTCTAAAGGAAGATAGGCAACATAAACTCTGGCGTCGTGGATTTGAGTCAGCACAATGCCCGTTTTTTGATAAACCATCTGCCGGGCTACATTCGCCAAATTAGTATCTGCGGACTCTAAAAGACTCGGAGCCGGCTTGTCGATATTTCCGATTAATCGAGCGTCGGGATGGACAATTGGCACTCCTTGAGAATTGAGAACAAAAGCGTAAGTTCCTGCTTCATATTCCAGCTTTCCTACTACTTCGGCAATTCGATCCATGCTAATGACGCCGTTCATTACTCCGATCGGCTTTTCGGTTGTTTTATCAAGAGAATTTACCGAACTTGACCACACTGGAGCCGAAATGGGAACAATCCTTCTTGGTTTTTTGAGCGTGCGAGAAATGGTAGGATCTGAAACATAGACTTCCCCAGCCATTGCCTTTTTGAAGTGTTGGCGGTCGCTAACATTAATCAAGGATCTGCCCACTTTGGTGGTGAAATAAGAACCGTCGGGATCAATTAATGCCAAGTGCTGGAATTCTTGCAGTCGATTTACTTCCGATTTTAAATAAGGCTCTGCCACTGACCAATTCATCGAACGAACCGGAGGAGTGTGGGCGAGGATTTCGATCTCAGCCTTTCTAGTGCCGAGCCAGCGATCGATCTTATTGGCCCGCTCCCTAACTTCTAACAAAGCATTTCGCTCGCTTTTGGTGATAATCAAGCGGCGAACGCTTTGATAGCTGATACAACCAGTGATGCTAGCTGCCAGAATTGTTACGCCCAAAATTAAGAGCGCAGTTTGGTACCCAAGATGGTATTCGCCCTTTAATCCCGCTGGCAATAGTCTAGTTAATTTCCACCACTTTACTCTCGCAAAGCTTCGCATGATTTGACCAATTTGTGAGATTGAAATCCTTAGCTCACCTACGATCTACTCGCGCGCCTGCCAGTAGTCTTAAACTACTAGCATTCAATAATTGCGGGGATTTTTTTATTTTTTCCCGCCGAGCGGCTCCTATCGTTTCCGGTTGCACGGGAATGATATAAAGGACACGGCACTGCCGTTTCCATACCCAGATTAATTGTAGGGACACGGCACTGCCGTGTCCAGGGGGTGGGTAATATTAATTCCGATGCTACCCGATTTGATATCACTTTGTTAAACAGGAATAATATTATACCACATTTTTGACAAATTAAAAAATTTCATCAACTATTTAATTATTTTTTACAGTCGTTAATAATTTATGTTATTTAGGTGATGTGAGCAGTAAGCTGTGTTGCATCTAGATTGCCTATGGTATTAGAGAGGGAGAGGGTTCGATGGGGATCGGGGGAGGGGATTTGACGATTTTTTATCGGGACTCGAAATATACAATTTAAATGCACAACAGCTTAGACTTTTTAGGTTGAGATGTTGGGTGTGTGTCTTAATCAATAGTCCAGACTGTTTTTAGTTCCTAGTCTGAAACCCTTGATTTTCGGTTGGTATTTCGAGTACGCAATCGCCGTGAAACTCTTATTTTACGGTTGGTAATCCCAAACAGTATGCAGTATTGCTTAATAACGCAATATTAAAAGTTTTTCCTTCATTAATGAACGAAAAACTTATTAAATCTTTAATTTACATCTCAACACTCAAAATAATTTTCGGTGCAGCCGCTGGCTGAGGCACTGCTAAATTGCCCCAGTTGCGGGATTTGTTTAAAGAACCTTGTGAGTGTGTTCGTGCTGTTTCACATTGTCTTCTGTGCGAATGATGCGCTCGGAGTTGAGCACCCTTTTGCGTTCTAAGGAATAAGTAAAGTCGTTGCGAACTGTTCCCAAGGGAATGTGAAGTTGAGCTTGGGGGCGGATTTTGTAAGTGCGGGCAGCGGCGATCGCCCGAAAGCCAAATTCTTCGCTAAACTGAGCTGATGTCGGGAATTCTGGCAACATTTTGGGTGTTTCGCCGTCGAGCACTGCTCCCAAAGTCGTCCCGCAAACCATTAAATAAGATGTGGGTATTCCCTTCACAATTGCTTCTAAAGCTGCTGAGGGAATAGCTTCGATTACTTGCACTTCAAAAACTTCGCCTTCTTCTTTGATGAAGCAGGTAGCTACACCGACTGCTATGTAGTCGTCGGTGCAGAGGTCGGGAGCGTTGGGATAAACTGTTGCAGTCGTCATAAGAAAAGCTTGGTAGTGTGGAAACCGGGAACGAGAAATTAAGGGATTTTAGATTTTAGATTTTAGATTTATTCCACGGTTTTTTTCGGGGATTTTACGTGAAAAATCTCAAACCGGCTGTTCTAATACCTAAAATTTTTTGGTTAAGCTCCAAGGAGCCGATCGCACGATTGTGTCGATCGTACCACATCAAGGTAGATGCCGGATGATTCGGCAAGGATTCCCCGCCGCCACGACGTTTGCGGGAATATCTTTGACAACAACACTGCCTGCGCCGATCGTGCTATTGTCGCCAATAGTGACTCCTGGACAAATAATACTGCCGCCGCCAATCCAAACATTATTGCCAATATTAATTTCAGCGGCGAGTTCTAGGCCAGAAAGCCTCATTTTCGGGTCTGTGGGGTGAAAAGCGGTGTAAATTTGTACGTTGGGGCCGCACAGCAAATTCTCGCCAATGTTAACTCGATTGCAGTCGAGAATCACGCAGCCAAAATTCATGTACAATCCGTTTCCCGCATAAATATTACTGCCGTAGTCGCAGTAGAAAGGTGGCTCGATTTCAACTTTTGGGCCAACTGCACCGAACCATTCTGCGAGAATTTCTAACCGTTTGTCTGGTTCGTCTTCGCGGGTTGAATTGTAGGTTCTGGCGATGCGGCGGGCTCGCTGGCGATCTAAAATTAATTGCTCATCGGCAGCTAAATACAATTCGCCGGCGAGCATTTTTTGTTTTTCGGTTTTTTCCACAGTTTTTTCCACGGTAAGAATCGGCGGTTTCAACCGCTACTTCACCAACGAACTTCCTTTCTAAGAGACTGAAGAATAATGTAGGGTGCGTAAGGGCGCACCTTACCGCTATAATTAGCGCGTCAGATCGTTTTTTGATGTTGTAGCATACATTTAGGGTTCAGGTTTTGACTGCAAACAAACAGCTAAATCAAGATTGGCTAATTTCTCAAAAGCTCGATCGATCGATCCTTTTCCCCGCAAAAAACCAGTATTTGCACCGGGACAAATATACTGTAAAGTTTCCGGCGAAAATCGATCGATAATTGACTTCACGCTGTTAATTTGCCGGGGCCAGTGAAAAGTTTTTGCCGTCCACAGCGGTACTGGGGCGGCTTCTCGGTTGGGGAGCAAGTGCCTACCCGAAAACAGCACTCCACCGCTGCCACTATGATAAAGGCAAGAGGAACCAGGAGAATGGCCGGGAGTCCAAAATGCTTTCATTCGATCGCTCACAACAAATTCTCGCTCAAAAACCGTCACCTTCACACCCGGCAGTAAATAAGCTTCCTGCTCTTGAATCAGGATCTCGCACCCCGTGGCTTCCTGAATCTCCCGCGCCTTGGCGATAGCGCCACGGTGGGTGAGAAACAGCAGTCGCACGCCGCCGTGTTCCCGCAAAAATGTTTGGTTAATCTCATCCCAAGCGGGACAATCCACCAGGATGTTAGTTTGGTTTTCTACAATGAAATAGGCTGTTGCACCCAGGGTATCCCGGTTAGGGGGGAAAGCCAGGATATTGTCGAGCACGGGCCTGGGTTGTTTGGAGACTGAACTCTGTTGTTTCAAGGAAGTATTTCAGAAGGGAATGGGATAAATATTATGTTCTTTTTACTATGGTTGTTCGTATTGGGGCTGATATCGTACTTCTTGTTGCAAAACGGCACCAGCCGCATCACCAGGACTCCGATATGGCTGCTGTGGCTGGTAATGATGGCGCCCGCGCTGATTTGGAGTGGTTGGATTTTAGTTTACGGCACGAGCAAAACTGTACCGCCGGAGTTGGTAATTATACCTTTTCTGGTTTGCCCTTTTTTGTATTGGTTTTTGGTACAGTTGGGGCGCAAGAAAATTACCGCCGAAACTGTTGAGCAGTTACCAGACTCGGAGACTGAACCTGTAAAGCCAAAACCGCCCGTGCGCCCGATCGATCAAGAAGAAGAAGCGAGTTTGCGCGATTGTTTTCCTTGGTCAATTTACTTTTTGCGAGATTTGGAATTTCGGCCGCAGGCTGTAATTTGTCGCGGACAGTTGCGGACGAACCCGGAGGCGGCTTATCAGGCGATTCGGGAGAATGTGGAGAGGCTTTTTGGCGATCGCTTTTTAGTAGTATTTCAAAACAGCTTGAGCGGTCAACCTTTTTTTGCTATAGTTCCCAATCCCAGCCACCAATCAGGGGAAACTCCTGTCACAACCGAATCTGTAACCCGGCCATTTTTCGCCTTAGCTTTGCTGCTAATCACAGTGTTTACGACTACGCTTGTCGGGGCGCGACTTGCTGGAGTTACTGAACAAGCTTTGCAGTCCAACCCATCAATGTTGCTGCAGGGTTTGCCTTACTCGCTGGCTCTAATTACTTTTTTGGGAATTCACGAATCCGGCCACTATTTAGCTGCCAGATTTTACCAAATTCGCACGACTTTGCCTTATTTTATTCCGATTCCTTTTTTCTTGGGAACTTTTGGCGCCTTCATTCAAATACGAAGCCCAATTCCCAACCGCCGAGCTTTATTTGATGTTAGTATTGCCGGGCCCCTGGCGGGTTTAGTTGCGGCAGTGCCATTATTAATTTGGGGTTTGGATCATTCGACAATTGTACCGCTGTCAGACAAGTCGGGAATGTTAAATTTTGACTCTTTCAAACCCAATTTTTCGCTGCTGATGA
This sequence comes from Microcoleus sp. T3_D1, assembly GCF_036700405.1. Taxonomy (NCBI): domain Bacteria; kingdom Bacillati; phylum Cyanobacteriota; class Cyanophyceae; order Oscillatoriales; family Microcoleaceae; genus Microcoleus; species Microcoleus sp. T3_D1. The sequence goes on along the minus strand of NZ_JAUBOV010000004.1, from coordinate 77,782 downwards.
GTCTCTTGAGCAAGTTAACCTTGGGTGGTGCTTTCAATGCGGAAACTGCGATCGATTTGCATCCGGTAGCGGTGGCGGGTTATTTGGGTTTGATCGTGACGGCGTTTAATTTGATGCCGGTGGGACAACTCGACGGCGGGCACATTGTACACGCGATGTTCGGTCAGCGAGCGAGTATGGCGATCGGGCAAGTTGCTAGACTTTGTATGCTGCTGCTTTCTTTTTTGGAACAGGGTTTGCTGCTGTGGGCGATTATTTTGTTTTTCACGCCGCTAAACGACGAACCGGCGTTGAATGATGTCAGTGAATTGGATAATCGGCGGGATTTTTTGGGGTTGGTGGCGATCGGGCTTTTGTTAATGATTTTGTTGCCGGCGCCCAGGGTACTCCTTGAGTGGTTAAATGTTTAGAGGGAAGTTCGGCAACGAGCAATGTACGGGATGTAACGGATAGAAGAAAGAAGAAACAACAAAGAGGGCAGAAAAAAGACGGTAGAAGGATTGAGCGATCGGGCGAAAGAAAGAAGAGGGAATAAGGAAGAAAAGAGAGGTTTACCAATTCTGCAAGGGTTGCTATATTAGGACTTACGCGGTGAGAAACCGGGTTTCTTCCTAGAGACTTCGCTACCAAACCAAGATTTTTCGCAGAACCCAGGTTTCTTTGGTGGAAGTTTTTCTACAATCCTATTTAGGATTTCTCTACTCGCTTTCTATCTCGAAGTAATCTTTATTTTCACCTAGGTATTAGAGAAATATGCCTTACAAATCCTTTACTTTCCAACAATTAAAAGAGCTGTTTGGATTGGATCTATCACTCAGTCCTATTTTGAGTGCCAAGGTTGTTCCTGTAGAACCCTCCGAATGGCTTTGGAGAACCATCGAAATTAGTTCTAATACTGCTGTTACAACTGCCAAAGAACGTTCCGAACGGATTATTTCACCAATCATGTTAGATTTGAGAGAAAGGAACAACCGACAATTTTCTCTTTTTTCGGGTTGGTCATTTGATGTAGATGCTGAGCAGGGATTGAATGGGGAATGCGACTTTCTATTGTCTTCCGTGCCGTTGGATTTTGAAATTAAAGTGCCTATTTTTGCATTGAGAGAAACGAAAAGCGGAGAAATAGAATCTTGTCTGCCCCAGTGTGCAGCACAAATGGTAGCGGCTCAGCTATTTAACGAACGCGAACACAATTCCATACCTGCAGTATATGGCTGCGTAACTACTGGCGTTGTCTGGCGGTTTCTTAAATTAGAAGGAAATAATTTAATTATTGATGTTGATGTTTATTGTCTCGATAATGTTCCTATGATTTTAGGTGTTTTGCAAACAATCGTTAATTTATACGAATAATTTGACGCCTCTAATAAAATAGGTTGGTAGGGAAAATTACGTTGTTATTACAAACTTAATGATATTTTTTTACCAGAGGCGAGAGCGAAAAAAATTGAGCGTAAATCAAATAATATATCTGTACCAATAATCGCAATGACTCCAGAACAAACAGCGCTAATTCCGATTTATCGCCAGAAGTGGCGACAAATTGGACTTTCGATAATACCGATCGATCGCCCGCAAGCGACAGCGGCCATCAACACCGCCTACAACATCATCGGCTTTCCTGAACCGGAAATTATTTTCTGTGACAGCCCTGACGCTGCTTTGCAAGCTTTTAAACCGCTAATAGAAGGCGATTTGGGCAGCGAGTTGGGCAGGGAAATTCGCGAGAAAATTCACATTGAATTGTATAATCAATTGAGGTATCAACTCGGCAGCGAACTGCAAAACCAACTTTACAGCCAACTTTACAACCGGCTGTACGACCCGATATATCAATTGCACAGTCAAATTAAAGATGAACTTCTAAACAGATTTATCGGCGAATTAGATAGTAGCGATTGGGACAGCATCCTGAACCGCCAATTTTACAACAATAACTGCATAGTTTCAGAATTGTCCGCTTGTAACGGCAGTTGGGTTGATTTTTGCATTTCAGTGTTAAATTTGGAGATAGAGCGCCCTTTATACTCAGCCTTTAAATCCTTAGTGGAAAAGTGCGGCTGGATTTACCCGTTTGAGAAAAAGTGCTTTGTGTGCGATCGCCCGATCCAACTTCATTTTGATAGCGAATATTTGCTCCACGCAGAAGGTCAACCAGCGGTTGAATTTGCTGACAAGTTCAGTGTATACTCTTATCGTGGCGTCCGAATGCCGGAAATAATCGGTCAAGTTCCGCCGCAGTCTTGGCAAGCTTCATGGCTGTTAACAGAACATAATGCCGAAGTGCGGCGAGTTTTGATTCAGGCGATCGGCTATCGGAGAATTTGTCATGAATTGCAAGCAACTGAATTGGATAAGTGGGTAGCCACGGGGGGCTACCCCTACCAAGAATATACTTTGTTGAAAATTGAGAATAATATTGACATAGAGCCAATTTATTTGTTAAAGATGACTTGTCCGAGTACGGGACACCTTCATGCTTTGCGAGTGCCGCCAAAAGTGCGATCGGCTAAAGAAGCGATTAGCTGGGTAAATTGGGGAATAGATCCCGAAGAATTTCAAGTCCAGACTTGAGGGGAAAGTTTAGAGTTTTGAGCGCGCCAGTTGACAGTTCAAGAATGACAGCGCCCCCAAAGTAGCGTTCTGCATAAGTCCAGAACAATTAAAAAATGTAGAATTGCAGCCACCGCTTGATACTATGTACTCTGGCAGCTAAAACCCACAACTTCAAATCGACGTCAGGAACCTCAGCCCTGACGGCATGAGGCTTGAAAGAGAAATCTAACAAGCCATCCTGACGGGCCTAAGTCTTAACTGACTACGTTTTTTGAGTCACGACACCAGGCGAATGCGAAGCTAGTTCCCTGCTCTGTCGCTAGTAGTTAAACAACTTTAAGGTAACAGAAGTAGTGCTGCTAGCCTAACAAGCTCAGAAAACCTTGGCGAAGCTAACTTTACCCCAGAAATGGGAGTTTGAGGCAACCATACCTCATCGGAGGGGCAACGATACCCCTCCACCCCGCGAGGGGATTTAAATTAATGTAAAGCCGTGCTAAAAGCACGGGGTTTCTACCCATTTTTCTGATGAGCCAGCATTCAGACCGCATTGCCCCTCACGGCGGCATCCTGGTCAACCGCATTGCCACACTAGACCAAAGACAAGAATTTTTCGACAAAGCAGAGTCCCTGGCGCGAGTCCAGTTGTCGGATCGATCGATCTCCGACCTGCAAATGATCGCCATCGGCGCCCTGAGTCCCCTCAAAGGGTTCATGAACGAAGCTGATTATCGATCGGTCGTTAAACAAATGCGCCTCTCCAACGGCCTCCCTTGGTCGGTTCCCATCACCCTCTCGGTAACAGAAGAAGTCGCCGCCCCCCTGAAAGCAGGAACTTTAGTGCGCCTCGACTCGCCGGCGGGCAAATTTGTCGGGCTCTTGGAACTTGCAGAAAAATATCACTACAGTAAAGAAGAAGAAGCCCTCAACGTCTACCGCACCGACGACCTCAAACACCCGGGTGTCCAGGTAGTAGACAAATCCGGGCCTGTTAACCTCGCAGGCGACATTTGGCTGCTGGAACGCGAACTAGATGTCCGCTTTCCCCAATACCAAATTGACCCGGCGAAATCGAGAATGCTGTTCACAGAAAAAGGATGGAAAACCATAGTCGGTTTCCAAACTCGAAACCCCATCCACCGGGCCCACGAATACATCCAAAAATGCGCCTTAGAAACAGTAGACGGCTTGTTCCTGCACCCGCTAGTCGGGACGACTAAGGATGACGACATCGCCGCTGACGTGCGGATGCGCTGCTACGAAATTCTGCTAGAAAAATACTATCCAAAAGATCGCGTAATTTTGGCAATTAATCCGGCGGCGATGCGCTACGCCGGGCCGCGAGAAGCAATTTTTCATGCTTTAATCCGCAAAAACTACGGCTGCACTCACTTTATCGTGGGGCGCGATCACGCTGGAGTTGGCGATTATTACGGCACTTACGATGCCCAATATATTTTTGACGAATTTGAGCCGGGAGAATTGGGAATTGTGCCGATGAAATTCGAGCACGCTTTCTATTGCACGCTGACGGAACAAATGGCTACAACTAAAACAAGCCCAAGCACTCCCGAACAACGGGTGCATTTGTCGGGAACCAAAGTTCGGGAAATGCTGCGCGCTGGAAAATTGCCGCCACCGCAGTTTTCCCGGCCGGAAGTCGCCGCAGAATTAGCCAAGGCCATGAATATTTTCAATTACGAGATTTAAATCTTGAACATTGGTGGGGGCGACATTCTGCATAGTTTTGAATTTTGAGTTTTGAGTTTTAAATGGGAAAATTTAAACTTAAAGCTCAAAAGTTAAAACTTAAAAACTCCCTTAATCCTAAACAGTCACAATCTAATTAATTCCCCTAAAATTAGTGAGGGGAATTTAACTTAAAATTCAACGCTTAAAATTCAAAGCTATTTAAAAATGGGACTCAAGCGGCGGGAATTTTTGCAGCAAGCTGGCCGGGTGCTGGCCGCCATCGGCATCAGCGAGGCTTTGTGGCTGCCGTTGGGCTCGCGCTACCTCCAAGCCTTAGCGCAGCCGACAGCCAGGAAATTGGCTTTGTTGGTTGGCGTTGACAAATATCCAGACTCGCCCCTGCACGGCTGCGTCACGGATGTGGAAATGCAGCGGGAACTGCTGATATATCGGTTTGGGTTTGTGCCGTCGGACATTTTGACTTTGACTGACGCTCAAGCTACCAGGGAAAATATCGAGACGGCTTTTGTAACTCACTTGGGCGAACAAGCAAAACCCGGTGACGTGGTAGTTTTTCACTTTAGCGGCTGCGGTAGTCGAGTCAGTTTGGGCGAGTCTCCCGGAAAAATACAAAACAGTTTGGTGCCGGCGGATGATGTTTTGCCACTGTTAGCAAACCGGGCGGTGAACGATATTTTAGAGGAAACGCTGTTGCTGTTGGTGCGATCGCTCGCGACAGAAAATGCGATCGCCATCCTCGACACCAGCTACACCTATCCGGGTTTCCCCAAAAACGGCAACTTTCGCATTCGCTCCCGCCCCCGCCCCACCATCGGGCAGCCGGGCCTCGCAGAATTAACGTTTGCCCAAGACCTCCGCTCCCGCCCAAATCTCCGTCCTGCGGCCGCCGTACTTGCTGCGGGCGCTAATTCCGCACTCGCCGCCGAACAAGAGTGGAACGGATTTACCGCAGGTTTGTTTACCTACGCCCTCACCCAAACTTTGTGGTGGGCAACTCCCGCTAGCAGCTTCAGCGTCAGTTTCAGCCGCGCGGCGGGCAATGTTTACAGCAAGCTGGCGGGGTTATCGCAGCAACCGCAAATTCTCAATCACGATTTAACAACCGCGCCGGCGGTAAATTTTTCAAATTTAATCTTCAATTCCCCTGCATCTGACGGCGCTGTGACGGCGGTGGAAGAGGGGGGCAAAACTGTGCAGTTGTGGCTGGGGGGGTTGTCGCCCTCGGTTTTGGAGTGCTCCGGGGGTTCTGTGTTTGCAGTGGATTCTTCGGAGGGCGCGAGGCTTTTGCTGCGGGGACGCACGGGCCTCTTTGCTAAAGCCCAAGTTTTAGACGGGTTCGATCGAACTTTCGGCCAATTAACAGTCGGCCAACTGGTGAGGGAAGAAGTTCGGGTATTGCCGCGAAACATCGGTTTGACAGTAGCTTTGGACTCAGGTTTGGAACGCATCGAGCGCGTGGACGCTACCAGTGCCTTTGCGACTTTGCCACAAGTTTCGGCGGTAGGCAGCGAGCAATTGGCTGACTGTCGGTTCGGCCGACTCCCGGAAACAACTTTAGCCGAAACAGTCTCGCCTCACGAGCCTGCTTCGTATCCCAGCCGTTACGGTTTGTTTTCTTTGGCTCAAATGCTGATTCCCGATACTCAGGGCGACGGGGGAGAAGCAGTTAAGGTGGCGGTGCAGCGCTTGACTCCGCAGTTGAAAGCGCTGCAGGCGGGGAAGTTGCTGCGGCTGACAGTCAATGAGGGGTCTTCGCGCCTGAAGGTGCGGGCGGTTCTGGCAACTCTCGCACCGCAAGCGCGGGCTGTGGCGCAGCGAGAGCCGGTGCGGGCCGGCGGTGATTATCGGCTGGAACCGCTGAGCGGGGAAAGTGAGAAATCTGCAAGCGCTCATATACTAAGTTTGGCAGAGGGCAGCCGACTTCGCTACAGATTGTATAACGACAGCGATCGCCCGGTTTACTTTGCGGTGTTTTGCTCGGACAGCGCGGGACGGCTGTCAGTGCTCGGCGCTGAGGGCAAAGATGCTGTGGGGGGGATGTCGCGGGCGATCGCTCCTGGGGAGAATTTGACCGTGCCGGCGGCTGGGGCGATGGGGTGGGCGGTATCGGGGCCGATCGGACTTGCGGAAACTTTTATTATATTTAGTGAGACTCCCTTCGATCGAACTCTGGCTGCAATAGAAGCCGAAATGCAGCAAACGAGGGAGGCCCTGCCAATTCGAGTGTTGTTGAATCCTTTAAATGTGGCGCGGGCGGTACTCGAAGATTTGCACGCCGCTAGCATTCCGGGGGTGCAGAAAGTGGGGATATCGACGGATGATTTGGCTTTGGATGTGAATGTTTGGGCAACTCTGAGTTTTGTTTATCGGGTAGTTTAAGTGAAAAATGGGGACTTGGGAATGTTTTCCATAACCTATAATCTGAATCTATCCCAGTACGAAATCGATAAGCTGTCGCGCATTTAAATGGGAGCATCTCATATTTGTAAAAACAGTTCTTCTGGCTCCTTCCTTCTTCCTTCTGACTATTTTCTCCTGGCTCCTAACTCGAATTTCTAGCGTGGCTGCTTTCATTGAGATGCTCCCCATTTAAATTGCCTGTTAGAGGCGGGCGAGACGCCCAACCCACAAGAGTTTGATTGTTTTTTCACAGACCATTTAAATGCAGAACATCTTATTACTTTGGCTACGCTTAGCACGAGTCGATCGGGAACAGCATAGCGGAAATATTGGGAATGTCAACTGCCAACTGTCAACTGTCAACTGTCAACTGTCAACTGTCAACTGTCAACTGTCAACTGTCAACTGTCAACTGTCAACTGTCAACTGACTGATAAAGCTTTTCTACCATTTGAGCCAAGCGTTTCATAGCAGTTTCAATCTCATCATTTGTCGCAGTCAAACTGATGCGTATACATTCATGTTTGTGCTGCCAATCTTCGCGCAAACCGGGGAAGAAAGAACTTCCAGGCACGACAATTACGCCGACTTTTTTCAACTCTTGATACAGTTCCCAATCAGTCATTGGCAAATCTTTCAGCCACAACCATGCGAAAATTGCTCCTTCGCCCCGGTGCAAAAACCAGGGCAAATCTTTCGGCATTGCTTGTTCTAGAGTGCTTTCTACGATCGCAAATTTGCTTTGATAGTACGGCCGAATTACGTTGATGGAAATATCCGCAAGAGCGCCGGAAGCAATGGCACGAGTTGCGATCGCCTGTCCGTATCTTGGCGAATGAATGCACATATTGGTCTGAAAACATTCTAATATTTGAATGATTTTTTCATCGCCGATCGCAATTCCGATTCTTTCTCCCGGTAATCCGGCTTTCGACAAACTCATGCAGTGCACGATATTGCCGCCAAAAATCGGCGTCATTTCGGTAAAATTCAAGGACGGGAAGGGAGGGCCGTAGGCGGAATCTACGAACACCGGCACGTCGAAAGCGGCTGCTAAATCGGCAATTTTCTTAACTTCGTCGTCGGTGAGAACGTTGCCGGTGGGGTTGCAGGGACGGGAAAAAATGACGCAACCGGTGGTTTGGTCGATCGACAATTGGCTGAAATCCGGGCGGTATTTGAACCTGTGGGCGGCTGCATCAATATCGAGGGTGGGTTTGCAGGCGACTACCGCTTCGGGAATCAAGCTAACGCCGCCGTAACCCGTGTAGTCTGGGCTCAGCGGTAAAACAATATTTTTAAGCTGCTTGCTGGTAGTGTAGCCGCCGAAAGCGTTGGCTGCGTAGAAGTAAATCGATTGACTTCCGGGAGTAATTAGGATATTGCGATCGGTCAAATTCAGTCCGTAACGCTGGTTAAAATCCGTCCGCACCGCATCAATCAACGGCTGATAACCTTGACTGGAACCGTAGCGACAAACCACCTCGCCGTATTCCGGGCTCGCCAAAAGTTCCGCAGTGCAGTCGCGCCACAACTGCTCGACTTCCGGCAAAATCACCGGGTTTCCGGCGCTCAAATTGATAAACTCCTGCCCGCTGCCGGCTCTGAGAGTTTCAATAATATCTTTCATAATTGCCCGAACTCCCGTGAGGTGGGACATCTGAGCGCCAAATTGAGTCAGGGCAGGGTTCATAGCAAATGCAGCGACAATGATAGAAGTTTACAGTTTACCCATAATAACTCCAGTCGCAGGCGTTAGCCTAGCTTATCTGGGGCATGGGTTGTCGATCGAGCTTCTGATTAATTCAATAAACTCGATCGCACAGCATTTTGTTTTTTCCCCTGTGCGCCCGCCGGAGTATAAGATTCAGGGCATTTGTGGAGCCGGAGCGATCGATCGAACAGTGTTTTTTGCCTAAAAATTAGCGAACGGAACAGCATTATCTAATTCAAGAGTTTGGGTAAGATTTCACACCGCCACGCCCCATCAATTGCCCATACTTGACAGCCGCCAATGGAAACCTCTAAAATTAGCACTATAACCCGATCGCAACATAACTTTCTTGGCTCCGGTTACTGCTCTAATTGCAGGTTTAATCCAGCCTCAATAATCAGATTTGTTGCTAGCTCATTTTCATGATTCGCGGTTTGCTGACAGCGGTGCATTTTATCATCAATCCGACTAAAGGCCAGATAGCTCGTCACCTCGCCCTTTGAGTGGTGTTACATAACAAACACGTAAATTCCAACCCAAATTAACTGCCGTCAAGTTCAACACAACAATGACACACTTTCCACTTATAGAATACGAGCAACTTACCGATCCTAAAGCCAAAGCAGTGTACGAAGAAATCTTGACTGACTTGGGGTTTGGCATCGTCCCCAACCTGTTCAAGTCAATTGTTAGAGGTTGCGACTGAGTTTGGTAGTGAATTAATAGAAATGGAAGTAATGCCAGATCATGTTCATCTCTTGATAGAATGCGACCCTCAATTTGGGATTGCCAAGCTGATTCGGTACATGAAAGGGCGTTCTTCTCGATATCTTCGTCAAGAATTTCCTTGGCTTAAAAGTCGATTGCCAACCCTGTGGACTAATAGCTACTTTATTGCAACTGTTGGCGGTGCGCCTATTTCAGTAATCAAGCAATACATTGAGAATCAAAAAAATGTCTAATTATGGATGCCAGCAAAATCTAATCAGTCCAAGTCGGGAATTGAGAAGCGTTCTGGAGTTTATATGCGAAGAGTCAAACAAATTAGCTAATTGCGGAACTTACTACTCTCGACAACTGTATTTCAAAACTGGAAAGATTCCCGGCAAGTACGACTTGCACAAATTATTCAAAGAAAATATTCACTTCAAAGCACTATATTCCCATGTTGCTCAACAGACGTTGACTGGCGTTGCGGAGTCTTTTAAATCGTACATTGGACTACTTAAGGGAGTTGCCAGTGGCACAGTGACACAACATCCTAAACTGCCAAAATATCGCAAGAACAGCTTGAAACTTGTAACGTATCCAAAGGCAGACGTAAAATTAAAAAATGGCCATTTGAGGTTCCCATTGGGAAGCAAGGTTAAACTATGGTTTGGAATTGGTGAATTTTATTTACCAATTCCATCTAACCTAGACTACAAGGCAATGAGAGAGATTCGCATTTTGCCAAGAAACGGACAATTTTATGTCGAGTTTGTCTACCAACTTCAATCAACCGCCGTTAAACTAGATGCGAGTAAAGCTCTGGGTATCGATCCAGGACTAAATAATTGGTTGACTTGTGTTTCTAATATAGGAACCGGTTTTATCGTAGATGGACGGCATTTAAAGTCATTAAATCAATGGTATAACAAACGGGTTGCAGCGATTAAAGAGTATAGACCTCAAGGCTTTTGGTCTAACAAATTGGCAAAAATTACGGAAAAGCGGAATAGGCGGGTCAGAGATGCCGTTAATAAAGCAGCTAGATTAGTGTTGAATCATTGCCTTGAAAACCAAATAGGTACAGTCGTTTTTGGCTGGAACAAAGGGATGCGTCAAGAAATAAATCTTGGCAGTAAAACGAATCAAAACTTTGTGCAAATTCCTACCGCTCGATTGAAGGATAGGATTTCTCAGCTTTGTGAACAGTACGGTATTCGATTTGTTGAAACCGAAGAAAGTTATACGAGTAAGGCGAGTTTTTTAGATTCAGATGAGCTACCAAAGTTCGGTGAAAAAACTGAAGGGTGGAAAGAATCTGGAAAGCGCGTTAATCGTGGATTGTATCGTTCAAAAGATGGAAGCAAAATTAATGCAGACGGCAATGGCGCTGCGAATATTTTGCGAAAAGTAGCGGCAACTTTAGGGCTATGCCTAAGAGGAGTCAGTAGGGGCGCTTTGATTTCGCCTTTGAAAGTTCGTATCTGGACTCTTCAAGAATCCCCGTCCCTTTAGGGCTGGGGAGTATCAAGCTGTACTTGCTGCCATAGAAATTCGACAGTTCATGGATTTGAGAAAAATACAGAAAGCTCAACAAAATATTCCTTATTGGGATATCCGCATTGGCATTCATTCAGGCCCAATACTTGCTGGGGTAATTGGCAATAAAAAGTTTTCCTATGATGTCTGGGGAGATACAGTTAATACTGCATCTCGGATGGAATCTTCCGGCGTACCTGGAAATATCAATATCTCTCAGGAAACGTTTGAATTAGTTAGAGATTTTTTTGAATGCGAATACCGAGGCAAAATTTATGCTAAAAATAAAGGCGACTTGGATATGTATTTGGTTCACCATCTTAAATAAATTTGGTAAGGGCTAATTGCTAAGGAAAAATGGCTAAGCGAGCCGTTATTCTATTTTAGATTTTGGATTTTAGATTTTAGATTTTAGAAGGGGGAATTACTGATTATTAGCACGGTTTGGATCGCTGGCCTACAGTTGCAGTTTTTTTCACGGGTGTTAGATATTGAAATAACACTCAAGTATGAACTGAGAATATATCGCTCGAAGTTTTTTCTCAGGGGAGCGGTATTGTATCGCAGTGCCCCCAAGCTATATTAAAATTATGGAGTTGTAGATTTTATTTTTAAATTATTTATGCGTATTTGGCAAGCCGATTTTTACCGCCGCCCTCTCCAAGACGAAACTGGCAAACCATTGTGGGAACTCTTAATTTGCGACTCTGAAGGCAGTTTTCAATTTAGCGCTGTTTGTAGCCAGGGGGACGCAAATTCTAATTGGCTAGCCTCGCAGTTGCAGCAGCAAGCTCAAACTCAGAATTTGCCAGATTTGATTGAAGTATTTAGGCCTCAGTCTCTGGGCTTAATCGAAGCTGCGGGCAAAGTTTTGGGTGTCAAGGTGGAAGCGACTCGGCGCACTGCGACTCTGAAATTGTTGCTGCAACAACGCGCCAAAGAATATTCGAGTATGCCTAATTATACAGGTGAAACTTACAGTGCGATCGCCCTTGACTCGCCGCCGCCCGTACCCTTACCCGAAAACCTCTGGGGCGATGGCTGGCGTTTTGCTTCCCTACCCGCCGGCGACATTGAAGATGCTTTCCAAGGGCGTCCCCTGCCAATCTTGGAAATGCCAGAATTGCTGTTACCGCTCAATTTGGGCTTGGCCTCAACAGTACCCGTACCGGGAGTGGTGATTGACGGGGGGCGCCAGTCTATGCGGTTGGCTAGATGGCTTCAGGATGCCAAACCTTTTGCTTTGAATTATATTGCTGGAGAACCCGACGGATTGATATTGGAAGCTGGGTTAGTAGATAGGTGGGTTGTTGCTACTTTTGAAGATAGCGAGGTGAAAGCGGCGGCCCAAATTTACCAACAGCGCAAGCAATTAAGTAAAGGATTACATTTTTTGTTAGTGCAGCCCGATGATAGTGGGATGACTTATACAGGCTTTTGGCTGTTGAATTTTGATCGATAAGATGTAATATCAATTCCGGTTGCACGAGGGAAATGATTGTTGACTGTTGACTGCTAACTGTAGAAGGAGGGGTCGCAAAACTGAATGGTTGAATGTTAACTGTTGACTCGATTTTATTAATTCCGATGCAACCGGAAACGATATAAATAATTTTATTTGTGAGGTTGATAAATCGCGCGCCGAAAAATAGTAAAACAGCGCTCGAACGCAGTTTTAGCAGATACAGACTCAGACACAAATTTTAAAACACCTTCTTGAGCTCGCAAGAGATAGTGCTGCAAATTTACTCTACAACTAAAATCAAGCCGTTTTGGATGCCCTGGCACACTCGGTTGATGTGACACTGGTCTTTTTCGTTCAGACCTTTCTGGGCGAGCATTGCTGATTTCAGCAGTCGTCTGTCAAGGGGGGTAATTTGGCGAAAAGCAAAGATGCGCTGGACGATCGCCTCGATCGAGATTTTGGGGAGGTTAGCAGAGCTGACTGTCATCATAAAAATGGGTAGAAACCCCGTGCTTTGAGCACGGCTTTACATTAATTTAAATCCCTCGCGGGGTGGAGGGGTATGGTTGCCCCTCCGATGAAGTATGGTTGCCTCAAACTCCCATTTCTGGGGTAAAGTTAGCTTCGCCAAGGTTTTCTGAGCTTGCGCCGGCTAGCAGCACTACTTCAGTGACCTTAAAGTTGTTTAACTACTAGCGACAGAGCAGGGGACTAGCTTCGCATTCGCCTGGTGTCGTGACTCAAAAAACGTAGTCAGTTAAGACTGAGGCCCGTCAGGACGGCTTGTTAGATTTCTCTTTCAAGCCTCATGCCGTCAGGGCTGAGGTTCCTGACGCTAAAAATAAGTAACAGAACTGTGTACCTTTATTTTTAAAGATTTTGTGAAGCTACTTTGTGATTAATATCACATGATTTTGGTGACAAAATAGTGTATGTGGGGTGACTGTTGTCACCAAATCTTAAATTATCTTTACGCCAACTTAACGATGGCCCGATAGAATCACTGTGGTAAAACTCAAGCAGAGGGTAAAAATGGCACAAGCAAAAATCGGAATTATCGGCGGCAGCGGTTTGTATAAAATGGAGGCCCTCAAGGATATTGAAGAGGTGAAAATTGATACACCTTTTGGATCGCCATCGGATGCAGCCATTGTGGGAACATTGGACGGTACGCCGGTAGCATTTCTGGCTAGACACGGCCGCAACCACACTTTTTTGCCCTCAGAAGTGCCGTATCGCGCAAATATTTATGCCATGAAGAGTTTGGGAGTTGAGTATTTAATCTCAGCGTCGGCGGTTGGTTCCCTGAAAACAGAGGCGAAACCTTTAGATATGGTAGTGCCGGATCAGTTTATCGATCGCACAAAAAATCGAGTTTCTACTTTTTTTGGAGAAGGAATAGTCGGTCACATCACATTCGGCGATCCGGTTTGCGGCGAATTGGCTAAAGTATTGGCAAGTGCGATCGAATCTTTGAATCTTCCCGACGTTAACCTCCACCGGGGCGGCACCTACGTCTGCATGGAAGGCCCCGCATTTTCCACAAAAGCAGAATCAAACCTTTACCGCAGTTGGGATGCCACAGTCATTGGGATGACAAATTTGCCGGAAGCAAAATTAGCCAGAGAAGCAGAAATTGCCTACGCAACTTTAGCATTAGTCACCGATTATGACTGCTGGCACGAGGATCACGACAGCGTAACAGTAGAAATGGTAATAGCAAATTTGCACCGCAATGCAGAGAATGCTCAAAAAGTCATTCAAGAAACAGTCCGTAGACTAACAGAAAATCCCCCAGTATCTGATGCACATTCAGCTTTGAAATATGCAATTCTGACTCGGCTGGATCAAGTGCCGGCCGCAACTAAGGAGAAAATGGGTTTGTTGTTGCAGAAATATTTGTAGTTGAAAGTGAGGCGTTGCATATTTGCGGGATGATTGTGAATTTTATCAAAGCTGAAAACCCTTATTTTTCTGCGTGGCTATAAGAGTCGTCCCAAAATTATGCAATGCCGTAAAAGCCCTATCAAATTGAGGCGCATTACTATTTGCCAATGACTGATTATATTACGAGGGTTTTTTCTATTTATGTAATTTTAGGCTAAGTTGACGCTAATGGGCTCTTGGAGTGTCCTGACGCCGATCGATAAGTAAATTTTTAGGTGGGAATTTTACTAGGAACTTATGAGTAATAGTGCAGTTAAGCCAAATCAAATGATTGATGTTGCAGTTGTGGGTGGTGGCGTTTCTGGGGCCTACGCTGCTTGGCGGTTAGCATCTCATCACAAATCTTCTAAGATTCGTCTCTATGAATTGAGCGATCGCATTGGTGGCCGGTTACTATCAATGACAATGCCGGGGATGCCTCACATTCAGGCTGAGTTGGGTGGGATGTATGTGACGGAATCTCAGGCTATTGTCTGGGAATTGATTAAGTTGCTGAACCTGAAGACAACGGTTGTTGACTTTAGCAGTCCGGGAGTACGGGCATATGTTCGCGATCGGCATTTGTTGATGAGTGAATTTAACCAACCGGATAAAGTACCTTATAATTTACGGCCTGATGAAGAAGGTAAAAAATATGAGGAATTGTTCGATTTGGCTGTTGGGCGGGCGATTCCAGGGAAACATTTAACTCCTGCTTATTTTGCTTCACAAGAGTGGAAGCGCGATCGCGAAACGCTGACAATTGACGGTCAACACTTGTATGATTTGAGTATTTGGGAAGTGTTGCTGAAGGAAATTAGCAACGAGGCTTACAATCTCTGTTTGGATACGGGCTTTTTCTATTCGGATTTGGGTACTTGGAATGCGGCTAGTGCGATCGCAACCAGTATGTCTCTTCCCTACAGCGATACTTGGTACATGATGGCTGAGGGCTACCAAACATTACCGAAAACCCTCGCGACAGAATTTGAGAGAGAGGGTGGAGAAGTTTGCCTAAATCATCGCTTAAAAACCTTCGATCGCACCTCTGAAGGGCTGATTAGGTTAAATTTTGTCGATCGCGCTGGCCATTCCCTCCCGCCTGTATTCGCGAAACATCTGATTTTGGCAATGCCGAAGCGATCGCTAGAACTGTTGGCCGTAGAAAATCAGCAGAATTTCCTATTTAGCAATTCCACTTTTCAGGATAATATCCAAACCGTTAGCGGCGATCCCGCTTACAAACTTTTCCTCGGCTATCATACTCCTTGGTGGCACGCACTAGATATTCATGGTGGTACTTCAGCTACAGATTTGCCGATGCAAAAGTGTTACTACTTCGGTACAGAAAGCGCACAAGGGGGCGATCCGAACAATCAAAACTCCCTATTATTAAGTGTTTTTTCTGATAATATTGCTGCGGGTTTCTGGCGAACGATGGCCTATAATCCAGATAACCCAGAAAAACGTCCAGCTTTTCGCGGAGAACGAGGCGAAAAACTGGAATTGAGAGCTTTTCTGAAAAGTGATGGTTCTATTACCACAGACCCCTTAGTTCCTTCTCAGGATATGGTACGGACGGCCCAGCAACAACTCAAAGCCCTACACAATTTAGCAGATATTCCAGAACCTTATACCGCCCTTTATATCGACTGGCAAAAAGATCCCTACGGGGGTGGGTGGCACTCTTGGAACCCCCGCTGTCAGCCTTGGGAAGTGATGAAACAGATGCGGCATCCGATTCATGCTGCTAATGTTTATGTCTGTGGCGAAGCCTATTCAAATATGCAAGGATGGGTGCAAGGAGCGTTGAATAGTGCAGAATTAATGTTAGAGGAAAACTTTAACTTGAGTCGGCCTGCATGGTTGCCACCCAGTTATGATTTAGGGTCGTAAAATTCATTTTACTGTTTCCCAGACCGCCAGGGACTTAAGTCCCTGGCTAATAGCTAAAGTCCTCTGAAGAGGACTGAAAAACTCATTCTACCTCGACCATATTTCTTGTGGAACAGGCATCTTGCCTGTTCAAAAATCGCTTTTTTGGAGATGTCTATTAGTCCTCTTTGAGAGGACTTTCGCTTTGAGACAGGGGTTTTAACCCCTGTCGGACTAATGGTTTGACGTTAAGTTGACATCAATGGAAACTAATCACCGACTCCCCAAGATAAACTCTCCCACTGAGGATTCGGCAAAATAATCGCATCCTGCCGCTGCTGCAAATAACTCGGAATTTCCCCCGCCCACCCCCGACGGCGCGAGATTCATTGCTGTTGCCACTAAATACATGGTTTGATACAAAATCCCAACGTGCTTTAATATTAGACTATAGGCCATTGATTCATAGCCCCAAGTTACTCTCGAAAACCGAGAGGATAGCAGAATTAAAATCTGTGGTTCTACCTCTATCTGTACTGACAAACCTGCACTTTTTAGCAATGCTTCTACCTGCTTTGTTTTCCCAGAAATTTTACAAAGTTGGTGTTCTTGGGGTGCATAATAATACAAGCCAGCATCAATATTTTCACAGCGATTGATAGCAGTATAAATCTCTAAATCGTAGCAAGCGCCTCCGGTTGGATAAGGTCTATTGCTGCAATCCATGTTATCTCTGGGGACAATCTCGCGCAATCTCGCGGAACGATAGAGGAATTCTCCCAATTGTTCGACAGTAATCGGCTTTTCTCCCTGTTGCCGAATGGATTTTCTTGATTCTAAAATTGCTGTAAAAGGTCTATCTGTTTGTTTCAAACTGTCTATGTCGGGTTTATAAAGATTAATAATCTCGTTGGATGGTTTGTCTTTGAGCACAGGTGTTGGTTCTATTTGCCCTAAAAATCGAAAGGTTTTACCAATCTGATTGGAATGTCTGCCACCTCGACTGCGGGAGTGAAATAATAAATCGTGAAATTCCCATTGAGTTAGAGTTTCACTTTGTTCTAAGCTGCTATTGTTGTTAACAGATGATAGCACTTCAGTCGCTAACAAAAAGCTGATAAATAATCGGGCCGTGGCTTCAGAAATCCCCGGAATTTGGGTTAAATCCGAGATGGCTTTAGGTTGCGAGAGTTCATTGATTAAAGCTGCACTGCGCCAATCTTCGAGGATAATTTTAGCTTTGGAAAGGGGGGATTCGACAACTAAATGGGATTTTTCTGAGTGGCAATAGGCAAAGCGTGAAAGTTGATAGTTATTATCAGTAATTGTCTCTGATAATAGCCATTTATAGGGTGTGGCTATGGGGACGGCTGTAGCGATCGCACTGCCGTCTATTTCTAAGGTATGGTAAACTAAACCCAGGATGACAAATTGTTCTAGGTAGTAGTAGAATTTAGCGAGGGCGGAACTGCCATCGGTAGCAACTACCACTTGAGTTAGGGCTGTTTCGGTTGCGCCTGCGGCAGAAAGAATTTTAATCGCGGCGACAATTCCGGGGGAGAGTTTGTTGAGGTTAAAGTCGATGTAGGGGGCTTTTAAGATTAAGCCTTTTTCGGTATCCTCAATTAGAGAAATCTCTGGCTTAAAAGTTAGGATAATTTGGGGGATGGTTTCACTCATAATTAACATTAAAAGAATATCGGAAATGGGTTGATTTGGTGTTCAGGGATTGGTGCATCTAGCCAGCCTAATTTCACGGGAATGTCATAAAGTCGCCCTGCTGCTAAGCGCTTCCAAAAGTGCCGCATTCCTGGTACTATAACTTTGACGACATTTAAGCCAATGTCGGGCCGGGTTTGATCTAAAACAAAGGTTTCTAAGCCTAATGTTTCAGCTATTTTTACGCAATTTTCAACGTCGGCTTTCAAATCATCGCTGGCTAAGGGGGGATAGTCAGATAGTAATTTTAAAGGTTGGGAAGTATGGGGCGTTAAATAAGATTTATTTTCTAGGGTGGCGGTTTTGTACCACTTAACGCTGAGACCGTCGGAAACGCCGTAATTTGTGCTACCATCGCTGTTAAAGGTTAATACTGCGGGTAAAGATTGATTGACTTCTGTTAAGGCGCGAGACAGGGCAATTTTGGGGTCAAAATGTGCGCCAAAACCAAAAATAATGTCTTCGATTTCTCTGTCGATGCGGTGAGAAAGGGCGGCAAAAACGGGGATGTTAAAATCGCTGGTGAGGTCTAAAACCCACAGAGTGCGGTCTATACTTTGATAATAGTTTCTGAGTTCTTGAATGTAGGAATCGTTAAAGCTATCTAAATCAACGGCGGGGACTTTAAGCCGATTGTACCACCACAAGGCAACGCTATCTCGCTCGACTAATTCCATAAAGCCTTGCAAAATTGCCTCTTCTTTGGTACTGCCGGCGGCGCTACCGTTGGAGTCTGCCCAACAGTCGGGTTTTTCGGGTTTGGGATAGCCGTAATAACAGTAAGCTGTGGGTAAATATTTGACTCGTTGATGAGTTAATGACCAAATTGGTGTCCAGTCAATTTCTCGGCTGGTATCGAAGGGTTCGGGGACTCTTTGAAAGAAGTTTTTACAGGTTTTATTCCAGTCGTGGCGAGTGCTATATTGCGCTTCACTAAATCCCATGCAATCATTGGGGTGAATGGCGGTTTCTCCCATTGTTTGATAGCTGCCTTTTTTTCGGATTTCGTCGCCTTGAAATACGCCGGAATATCTCTCAATGGCTTCTCCCAAGGCGCTGGCTTTGGCTTGTTC
Organism: Microcoleus sp. T3_D1; assembly: GCF_036700405.1. Lineage (NCBI taxonomy): Bacteria > Bacillati > Cyanobacteriota > Cyanophyceae > Oscillatoriales > Microcoleaceae > Microcoleus > Microcoleus sp. T3_D1. The sequence goes on along the minus strand of NZ_JAUBOV010000004.1, from coordinate 59,094 downwards.
GTCGGTTTTGCCTTTGCCGGCACTTCTTCCCCGCAAGTTTTCTTTGAGGAAGTACAAATCATCGAACATGGTAGCGAAATTGTGGCCGGCTAAGTAGTTTGGTGTTAAAACATTGGTTGTTTGGGGAACTTTGAGTAAACCGCGCACAACTCCGGTTATGGGACTGATTTGGCTGTCAAATTTTTGCAGGGTTTCGGTTGGGGAAAAGCCGCGATGGCCGCCGTCGGCGGTAAAGGTTTTTTTCTGGCTTTGGAGGATAAAGGGCTGAATTTCTGACGGCGGAGGTGCACCGCATTCGGGGCATTGCGGGCGTTTGGTTATGGTGTGGTTGGTGGTTTTGAGGGTTTTGGTGTCAAAGGTAATTATGGTATTTTCTAAGGTTTTATTGTTGCCTTGGACAATCCATTTGGCTAGTTCTGTGGCGGCTAAATTTAAGCTTATTTGTAGGGTGGAAGGTAGGTAAGATGGGGGATTTAATAAGGGTGTTGAGTAGTTTTTTTGACGCTGGATGAAGCTTTGAGTGGGGCGATTTGCTCTCAGGCGTTGGGCGAGACATTCCCAGCAGGCGGTGGTTTCGGGGTGGAAAATTGGGCCAACCCAAATTGTGGAACTTGTAGGTTTTATCAGTAGCCAAGGGCTGCCAGTTTGGAGGGCTTTTTGGTTGAATTCGCCCAGTTCTGGTTGCAGGTAATCGTCGGCTACGATCAGGGTGATATCTGCGGTGGTTGAGACTTGCATGCCGAGGGTTTCTAGGGCGCTAATGCAAGCTTCTGCTGGGATTTGGCTGTAGGAAATGACGGCTACTTTCAGGGATTGTAAGCGGGATGTGGCTTGTTGGGGGGAGATGTTTAAAAGGGTGTAGAAGGCGGCGGTTTCTTCGGAGAGGGAGGTGTCGTTTTCGATCAGGTGGCCTTGTTTTTCGAGCAGGGCTAGGGTATAGTAAATTTCTGGCGGTGAGGCTTGACCTCGCAGTTGGTTGACGATTTCGTCGGCGGTGTTGTTACCGTTAATTAAGGGGGTTAATAGTTCGTAAAGGTGGCCTGAGAGGACGAAGGAATCTGACTCGGAGATCAGGAATACTCCGACTGATTTGATGATTTCGACTGTGAAGCAATTTTTAAACTTTGGTTGGTTGAGCATCCTGAATGGTGTTTAATATAATTTGTGAATTGATTTTAGTATAGAGTTAAGCGAGTAATATTAAAGCCGGGGCGGGTTTAGTGACTTTCTAGTTTTCTTTGTAGATATTTGGTGAACCCGCCCCTACAGGAACTATGGTCGATCAACTGGATACGATCTGATATCATTTCCGTTTGATTCGGCCTTATATCATAATAATTTTTGTAGGGGCGGGTTCGCCGAGATATTTGATAATTATTAACAAATATTGTTTTGGCAACCCCGGATAAGTCAACTCTCCTCAAGGGGCCCCGCTGTGACTAGAGCCAAGCGGGGCCGACAAACTGGCAAGCTACGGGTTTCGGCCTCCGGCAAGCTAAAGGGACTTTAGCTACACTTAGGAGCCGAACCAGGGGCTATCTCTGCCCGCTGCTCCAGCCAAGTGCTAATCTGTGGATCTGTCAGATCATCGGGTTTGGGAGGCAGGGGTAGGACATAAATCACCGTCTCCCCTGAAGTACCTTGAAGGAGGGGAACGGCATCGGGACTCTGATTGATGCGGACTTCTACGAAGTCTTCAATTAATCCAGCCTCCCGGAGGGTAGCGGTGGGCCGTGTGAGCAAGTTGTTGTACAGTTCAGGCTCTAACCATGACTGAGCAATGAACCGAGATATTGCGGCTTCAGCGCTTTTCCAATCCTGCGGAAATGCCATAATTTTCTCCGGGTTCCCTTTGGTGGGAAATATAGATTTTGCTGTTATTCTATAACAGATGAGTTTTCTACAGTCTAGATCGGCAACTATTGACGGCGGCCGGGCTGATTGTATTATGTTAAATGTTGTAGGGGCGGGTTCACCAACAATATTTTGTTAAGATCGATTATCTCATAAACCCGCCCCCACCCAACGACAAATCTCCCGATCGCTTCATGTCATATCCTATCCGATGAATTGACCATCATAATATTCCGGCCGGGGCGGGTTTATCAGATGGTTGATTTTCACCAAATATTGTTGGTGAACCCGCCCCTACAGCTTTTCTATCGTCGTGCAAAATATGAATCTTTACGGATTTTCTTGATGATACAGTGGTTTTCACTCCCGATAGGCTAATATCACTAACAAGCACAATACCAACCAGCGCAGGGACTATGCTCGGACTTAACGGATATCGCATTGTACAAGAACTTCACAGCGGCGTAAAAAGTTTGGTTTATCGAGGCTACCGCGAAGCAGACCAGCAACCCGTTATCGTCAAACTTCTCAAATCCGAGTATCCCACTCTGGAAGAAGTTACCCGCCTCAGAAATGAATACAAAATTGCCCAACCCCTAGACAGTTCTAGTATCACCAAAGTCTACAGCCTAGAAAACTCTCGCAATAACTTTGCCCTAATCTTAGAAGATTTTGGCGGCTCCTCTCTCGACCAGTTACTTACTAACCAAACCTTCCCTTTAACAGAAGTTCTGAGAATTGCCATTGCCTTAATAGATGCCTTAGATTATTTGCACCGCCATTCGATTATTCACAAAGATATTAAACCGGGCAATATCATTATTAACTCTACCACAGGCGAAGTCAAACTCACTGACTTTAGCATTTCCTCCCGCCTGCAACAAGAAAATCAATCTGTGAGCAACCCCTCGGAACTGGCTGGTACTCTCGCCTATCTCTCCCCAGAACAAACGGGGCGAATGAACCGTTCGGTAGATTACCGCAGCGACTATTATTCTTTAGGAGTGACTTTATACGAAATGCTCGCGGGTCAGTTACCTTTTGCCACGGTCGATCCGATGGAATTAATACATTGTCACTTAGCTAAACAGCCTTTACCTATTTGTGAAATTAGAGAAATTCCTCAAATTATTTCTGATATCGTAATGAAACTCTTAGCGAAAAATGCCGAAGAGAGATATCAGAGCGCAGCGGGATTAAAATTTGACTTAGAAACTTGTTTAAATCAGTTGCTTGCTACAGGAACAATAGCACCTTTTGCCATAGCCATCCGCGACAAAGGTAGCCAACTCCTGATCCCACAAAAACTTTACGGCCGCGAACAGGAAGTAATAGAATTACTAGCCGCCTTTGAAAGAATTAGCCTATCCTCTATAACCCCCAACCCCCTTAGTAAGGGGGCTTTAGAAGAAGAGGAATCCACTCTTACCCCCCCCTTAAGAAGGGGGGCTGGGGGGGATCAAAGCTATGCTTCAGAACCAGAATCCCCCACTCTTACCCCAACACTACGATCCCCCAACCCCCTTAATAAGGGGGCTTTAGAAGAAGAGGAATCCACTCTTACCCCCCCCTTACCAAGGGGGGCCGGGGGGGTTCAAACCGAGGAATCCACTCTTACCCCTTCCCCTTCCCCTTCCCCTTCCCCTTCCAGCAGCGAAATGATCCTAGTATCCGGCTATTCCGGCATTGGCAAAACCGCCATCGTCAACGAAGTTCACAAACCCATTGTTCGCCAGCGGGGTTATTTCATTTCCGGCAAATTCGACCAATTTAACCGCAACATTCCCTACTCAGCCATCATCACAGCTTTTCAAGCCTTAATTAACCAATTACTCACCGAAAATGCCGGACAAATTGCCAGTTGGAAACATCAACTCTTAGATGCCCTCACCCCCAACGCCCAAGTCATTATTGATGTCATCCCCGAAGTAGAATTTATTATCGGCCCCCAGCCAGAAGTGCCACAATTAGGGCCAACAGAATCCCAAAACCGCTTCAATCGAGTTTTTCAACAATTCCTCAAAGTCTTTTGTCAGCCCCAACACCCCGTTGTCATTTTTTTAGATGACTTGCAGTGGGCAGATGCAGCCTCCCTGAAACTGATGCAACTGCTGATGAGTGATTCTGACAGCCAACATTTGTTAATTATTGGAGCCTATCGCGATAACGAAGTCAACCCCACTCACCCTTTAATTCAAACCTTAGAAAAAATCCGCGCATCGGGGGCGAATCTCAACAACATCACCGTCCAACCTTTAGCGCTAAATCATGTTAGCCAACTGATTGCCGATACTCTCAATGAATCCGCAGCCACAAGACGCATTCAATCCTTTTCCCAACTCCTGTTTAGCAAAACCCAAGGCAACCCTTTCTTTTTAACCCAACTGCTGAAAACCCTCGCCTTGGAAAACCTGCTGAATTACGAAGCCAGCAGCGATAAATGGCAATGGGATATCGAGGCAATCCAAGCCATTGGCATTACCGATTTAAACGTTGTCGAACTGATTGCTAGAAACATTCAAAAACTGCCAGAGGCTACTCAAAAAGCGTTAAAACTTGCCGCTTGTATTGGCAACACTTTCAACTTAGATGTTTTAGCCATTGTCAACGAAGCATCAGAATTAGTAACGGGGGCGCAGTTGTGGCCAGCGCTTCAGGCGGGTTTGATTTTACCCCTGTCGGAAGCCTACAAAATTCCCTTGGTATTTGTCGATTCAGAATCTGAATCAGTGCGGCTGCAAGATGTGAAAGTAGATTACAAATTCTTGCACGACAGAGTGCAGCAATCTGCCTATTCTCTGATTCCCGAAACCGAGAAAAAATCAACTCACTTCCAAATTGGTCAACTGCTGCTGCAAAATACCACAGCCGAAGAACGCAAAAACAATATTTTTGCCCTAGTTAATCAATTGAATTTTGGTATAGAGACAACCACAGAGGAATCACCCCTACTAGCCGCACAGTCAGACAAAAATCTGTTAGCAGAACTTAACTTGATTGCCGGTCAAAAAGCTAAAGCATCCGCAGCCTTTGAAGCGGCTGTTAATTATTTTAATCTCAGTTTGGGACTGCTAGCTGCCGATAGTTGGCAGAGTGATTATGACTTGACGCTGCCTATCTATGTGGAAACCGTAGAAGCTGAATATTTAAACACTAATTTTGCACGGGCGGAACAGCTTTTAGAAGTTGTGCTGCAAGAGGCGAAAACGCTTTTAGACAGAGTGAAAGTTTACGAGGTAAAAATTCAGTCTTATATTTCTCAATACAGGCTATCAGAAGCAATAGATACAGGGCTAGAAGTGCTGGAAAAATTAGGTATTTCGCTGTCGAAAATGTCAGAAAATCCCGGAATTTTGATTCAGGTAATTTCAAGAAAAATGACCGAAGAAAATAAACAAATTGAGGATTTATGCGACCTTCCCGAAATGACCGATCCTTATCAGTTTGCCGCAATTCGGATTCTTTTAACTGTTACTTCTGCTGCTTATATTACGAATCCTGCCTTACTATCTCGGCTTTTATTTGCAATGGTGGATATCTGCTTAACTTACGGTAATCCTCCCTTAGCTGCTGGCATATACGTCAATTATGGTGTCTTTTTGACTGTGGGTGGGGATATTGATTCAGGATATAGATTTGGTCAACTATCTTTGAAATTATTAGATAAATTTAATGTTAAAAGTATTAAAGCGTTTGTCTTACATTACTTTAACTCATTTATTGGACACTGGAAAGACCATGTTAGGGAAACAATAGAACCTTTGCAAGATGCTGTTAATAGTGGGTTGGAAACCGGAAATTTAGAGTATGCCTGCTATGCAATGCTATCAAATAATCTTCATAACTTTTTTACAGGTAATGACTTAGATTCCGTTGAATTTAACAGTCGAAACTATGGCTATTTAATTGTAAAATTCAAGCAATATTTTTCAATTGAAGCTATTAAGATGTATCGACAAGTTTACTTAAGTTTACTTGGTCTATCAAACCGGCCAACTGAGTTAACGGGTGATGAATATAATGAAAAAGAATCTATTAAAGCTGCCGTAGAAATAAATAACTATTTTAACTTATTTTTTATATACACCTTTAAAACCTTCCTTTCATATCTATTTAAAGAACGAGAAGCAGCGGTTGAAAATGCTCGACAAGCAGATAAATATAAAACACCTGTTGGTGGGATGATAGTGACAGCAAAACTCAACTTTTACTACTCCCTCAGCCTCCTCGCTCAATATCCCCACGTCAGCGAAACCGAACAGAGAGAATATCTCCAACAAGTAGCCACCCATCAACAAACAATGAGACATTGGGCCAACAATTGCCCCGCCAACTACCAACACAAATACGAGTTAGTAGAAGCAGAAAAAGCGAGAATTTTAGGAGACTACCCCGCAGCCATCACCCTCTACGATGCGGCCATCACCGGGGCTAGAGAACAGCAATACATCCAAGAAGAAGCCCTCGCCAACGAACTCACCGGCGAATTTCACCTAACTCGCGGCCAAGAAAACATGGCCCGCTTCTTCCTCCTAGAAGCATACTACTGCTACATCCGCTGGGGAGCCAAAGCCAAAGTCAAAGACTTAGAAACCCGATATCCGCAATTCTTCGCCAAAATCAACGCTCAAAAACCCGCAGAAACCAGCCTCACCTTAGCCACCATCATCACCAGTAGTAGCAATTCCGAAGGATTTGACCTAGCCTCCGTCTTCAAAGCCGCCCAAGCCATCTCCAGTGAAATAGTCCTCAGTGAATTGCTAGCAAAACTAATCAAAATCGCCATAGAAAATGCCGGCGCACAAACCGGATATTTGCTACTCAAACACTCAAACACATTCACCATAGAAGCCGTCGGACAAGTCGAAGGCGACAACATTACCGTATCACTCATTCCCCATCTGCCTCTCGCCGAAGTCCTCCCTATGAGCGTCATCAACTATGTAGAAAGAACCCAAAAACCTGCCGTCTTAAACAATGCTACCACCGAGGCAATGTTTGCCTCAGACCCCTATATTGTTGCCCATCAAACCAAATCCATACTCTGTACTCCCATCATCAATCAAGGTCGCTTCATGGGCGTAGTTTACTTAGAAAACAACCTAGTAAAAAAGGCTTTTACCTCAGCGCGAATAGAAGTTTTAAAACTCCTATCTGCCCAGGCATCTATCGCCTTAGAAAATGCCCAACTTTATCAAACCTTAGAGCACAAAGTAGAAGAACGAACTGCACAATTAGCCCACGCTAATAAAGAAATATTGATTTTGAACGAACGGCTAAAAGTAGAAAATCTTCGCATGAGTGCCGAACTAGACGTAACCCGCCGCCTGCAACAAATGATTTTGCCTAAACAGCAGGAATTAGAGTCAATTGCAGGGCTAGAAATAGCTGGATTCATGGAACCGGCTGATGAAGTTGGCGGTGACTACTACGACGTACTAAATCACGGCGGTAAAGCCACAATTGGCATCGGCGACGTGACAGGACACGGTTTAGAAAGTGGCGTGTTAATGATTATGGCGCAAACAGCAATTCGCGCTTTGGTGATCCACAATGAAACCGACCCAGTTAAATTATTGCAGACCGTCAACCAAACGCTTTTTGACAACGTAGAGCGCATGGATTCCGGTAAAAATATGAGCCTTTCTTTGCTGGAATATCGGGGGGACAACATCCTGCGTTTGAGCGGACAGCACGAAGAGGTGATTGTCGTGCGTGACGGCGGCGAAGTAGAGCGGATTGATACCATAGAGTTAGGTTTTCCCATCGCCTTGGAAGCAGATATTGCCGATTTCATTGCTTCTACTGAAATACAGTTGAATTCGGGGGATGTTGTCGTACTCTACACAGATGGAATTACCGAAGCTTTTGATATGAAGAAAGATCAATACGGTATCGAGCCATTGATTGAAGTTGTTGTCCTTAACAGGGAAAGGTCAGCAGCAGAAATCAAGCAAGCTGTTATTGACGACGTGCGGCGATACATCGGGGAGCAAAAAGTATTTGATGACATTACTTTGGTAGTAATCAAACAGAAGTAATACTAATTCTTTAAAATCGTGCAACACTCTTCGACCCCCCCTAGCCCCCCCGCTGCATTGCGGGGGGAACAAGAATACTGTTGCATTCTTTTTTAAAATTGGTATTACAGCAGATTCCACGCTTATGAAGTACCCCCGCCTATCGTTCTATCCCCGTAGGGAAAAGGCGAAAACCTTTGTCCCTACACTTCATAAACCTGGAATAGGCGGTAGGTATTTTCCCACTCATCTACATATTTCCGCTCAATTAATCAACTGCTTGAATGCGTCGTGTTCGCGAATCTTCTCCAAATCAGCTTCACTTTTTGCCAACTCTTTACACACATTGGGATTGAGATTGAGGGCGCGCTTTAAATTTTCAATGGCTAATTCAATTTTACCTTGTAGTGCATAACATCGGGCTTTGTTGTACCAAATTCTGTAAAAGTCAGGTCGGATTTTAGCCGCATTGTCGTAGGAAGCGATCGCATCTTCGTATTTTTGCAATTTGGAGAGTGCAACGCCTCGATTGTTCCAAGCGTCAGTATAATCATTTTTAATTTGTAGGGCTTGATTGTAAGAAATTACTGCCTGTTCGTACTCCTGCATTTTGGAAAAAGCAACGCCTCGGTTGTTCCAAGCATCGGCATAATCGGGTTTGGCTTGAATTGCTTGTTCGTAACAGCCGATCGCCTCCTGGTACTTCTGCAACTCTAACAATACCACGCCTCGATTGTTCCAAGCATCGGGATAATTCGGGCGAATTGTAGTAGCTTGTTCGTAAGATGCGATCGCCTCTGGATACCGCTGCATTCTCGTCAGCACTACTCCTCGGTTATTCCAAGTATCGGCTAAATCCGGCTGAATTTGCAGGGCCCGATCGTAAGCTGCGATCGCATCTTGATAACGATTTTCAAAGAAACAAGCATCTCCCTGTTTAGCATAGTCGCCCGCCGTCAATAGCTGTTGGTAATTGCCGTAGTTAACCGGAGCAAATTCTTGAATTTGGGCATCGGGGAATAAAAGGTCTGTTTCTGCCTCGGCCGGGTGACTTTGGTGTTGAATTTCGCCTAAGATACTTTCAGCGTCGGAAATTAATAGTTTTAATTGAGAGATTGTATCGTAATGAAGACTTTCAATTTCTTGGCGAGCAATTGTTGTCTGCTTGGACAATTTTCTCAACAGAAACCACACCCCGACTCCGGCTGCTGTCGGAAACAAAGTTAGGGCAATTATCAGCCCGTTAAGCAATACCGCCGTGCGCCCGAAAGCAATGTCAACTTCTTCTTGAACTCGATCGTGAATTTCTTCTTTAAGTTGCTGCTGTGAGAATTCCTGCTGAACCAACAGTGCCGCCGTCGGTTCAGACGCAGAAACGCTACTGGCGCAGACTAGAATAGTCGAAAGGGCGATCGGGCTAATACTTTTTCTAAAGATACTTGACAAACGCATTGCCTTAGTGATACGCACCTGAGTTGCGATTTCCATGTGTCAAGAGATGCTGATAACGATGATCCCAGACTAGCCCATTTGTTCACCAAAAAATTGGGTTTGAAGCCCCGTCTTTCTAGGACGGCTTTAATTATAAAACTTTGTTAAAATATCTAATAAATTCTAAACTTTAGCTTAGAATTTAGACAGGCAAGTAAGAACAACCATCTACGTGTTGAAACGATTTCATAAGGTGAAACTCCTGGGTTGGATCGCTACTCGGCAATGCCGAGCCTGTCCAAACACGTAATAGTGAGTCGTTGAGCGTACCTAACTGGATTATTGATGGAATCAGAAAGCAATCTAAAAATAAAAGTAAGCGCAACAGCAATACTTCTCGTGCCAGTAGTTGTTTCGAGCGTGTAGATGCGATTTGACAGCGCATTTAAGACTTAAGTCTTAAGAATCTCCGTGGCTTTAGCCCGAAGAGTGTCAAAAACTCTTAAATACAGGATATCTGTTGTGCAGTCCCCTCCGATCAAATTGCTGACGCAAGAATTGCTAGACGAAGTTGCCGCTTCCTCCCGGCGCAGTCCCCGCCAGCGACAAAATTATAATTTCCATGATTTGTCTGAAAAGGTGCAGCGGTTTGTCAACGTGCTGCAACCGGGCACTTACGTCCGCCCTCACCAACACCTGCGCCCGCCTGCTGTTAACGGTTTTGAGTTTTTTGTGGTGATTCAAGGAGAAGTGGGTATTGTTATTTTGAACGAAAACGGTCAAATCCTGCGCTCCTTGCGAGTCAGCGCCGCCGGCCCGACTCGCGCTGTCGAACTGCCAGAGGGCACTATTCACACGTTAGTAGCTTTGACACCGGATACTGTGATTTTGGAGTTTAAGGAAGGGCCTTACGACGTGGGGGCGGATAAAGACTTTTTGGCAAGTTTTCCTGCTGAGGGAACTGCGGCGGCGCGAGAATTAGTCCTGATTTGGGAAGCGGAATTTAACACTTGAGTGTTGACAGTTGGCTGTTGACTGTTGACTGTTGACTGTTGACTGCTGACTGTTGAGTGTTGACTGTTAAAAATCTAAAATCTCAAATCTAAAATCTAAAATCGATGGGCTGTTGACTGTTAAAAATCTCAAATCTCAAATCTAAAATCTAAAATCGATGGGCTGTTGACTGTTAAAAATCTCAAATCTCAAATCTCAAATCTATGGGCTGATTACTAATTACTGATAAATCTAATTGTCGTCATCCGATTGTATAAATCGGGGGCGGTGCGAATGATTTTTCTCAGAAGTTCATCCGTCACCCAAAAGACGAGGGGAAACGAAAATGTTTTGCTGAATTCGCTGCATAGTAGGTTGGTAGAAACGAGCAATCGATCGATCGCCTCCACTGATTCCAAACCGAGGAGCATTAAAGCTGGAGGCTGTTCCCCGTCTATTTCTGCTGCGATTGTCCTGTAGAGAGTTGTCGCCGATTTGGGCAAAAACAGTTGCCGCGGTTTCACGGGACAATTTACTTGCAGGCGATCGACTATTTGCTGCCGCAAAGCCAGCGAGTTGCAGTTGACTAAAACGAAAGAAAAGTAACCTTGGGAAAGACGGAGCGTCCGAATTAAAGTGGAGAACGACCGCTCGTTATATTTAGCTGCATCGTACTTAGCTGTATTTTCTGAGCTTTGCTCGATAAACATAAATTGCATATTTTTTATCTAGTTTTAGAGATTTTCTAGATTAAATGATGTTTCTAAAGAAAAGGTGAATATCTGAGATTTATTTTTCCTTTAAAAACATTTGGAAAAGTATACCACGGTTTTAAATTAATATCAATAGTCCGCTCGAAATAGTCCGATCTACTGATTTGGCTTGAACCACTCAAAAAGCACCTGCGACGGCACAACACAAGTATAGCCGCAGCAAGAAGCAAGAAGGCAGAAACATATTTCGCAAGGGTTTCCGCAATTAAGAACGTTCTTAATATATGGCACGATTGCTAGATTTAATGTAATTAAACATACAAAAAAAATCACCGCAAATTCTCAGCCAGCGGCAAAGTAAACCAAAAACTTGCCCCAGCACCGGGAGTGCTAATTACCCCAATTTGGCCGCCGTGAGCACCAATAATTTGCCGACAAAGATATAGACCCAAACCCAAACCGACGGAGTGTCGGGATTCATAACCCCTAACGTAAAGGTCAAAAAGATGTTCGCACTGTTCCGGCAATATTCCCGCCCCGTCATCTTCCACGGTACAGTAAATCATCCTACTTCCGGGATTGAGGATTGGGGATTGGGGATTGGTAATGGGGGATTGTGGATTGGTAATCGGTAATTTGTCGATGTCTTGTTTGGCTCTCCTTTGATTTATAGTTAATTTCCCCGCCTTGATTACTTGAGCCGAAACTGTTAAATTCAGTCCCGGAAAATTGTGTTTCAAAGCATTAGCTATTAAATTAGATAACACGCGCCACAACTGAGTTTTGTCAGCATTCACGGCTGGCAAATCATCCGGCACCAAATTTTTAAAACTAGCTTTACCCTCATTCATTAAAGGCTCCAAATCGGTCGCAGCAGCTTGAACTATCGCCCTCAAGTTAACCGATTCGCAGTGCAGAACCAAACCGCGCAATTCCCCGGCGTGAACTTCCAACAGCGAATTTATCAAGCGCAATTGCTGCTCGCTACCTTGAATCATCCGATCCAAAACAGAACGGGGAATTGCGATCGAATCCCCCGTTTTCGTCTGCCAATTTTTCAGCACCATTAACATTCCCGCCACCGGGTTTCGCAAGTCGTGAGAAAGAGCGTGGATAAAAAGCCGCAGCGATTCTTGTGCCTGTTTGCGCTGCGTGATATCCTCAATTAAACCCTCATAATAAAGCACGGCGCCGCTGCTGTCCCGTACCGCCCGCGCCTTCTCAGAAATCCAGACAATACTGCCGTCACAGCGGTAAATTTTAGATTCAAAATCCGATACCCTGCCGCTTTCCTCGATCGATCGCAAAAACTCATTTCTGCGAGCCGGATCGACGTACAACTGCCGATCGATATCAGTAAACTTTGCCGTCACTTCTTCCGGGGAATCGCAGCCGTAAATCCGCGCCAAAGCTGGATTTGCAGTAATATAACGGCCATCGGGAGTGCTTTGAAAAATCCCCTCGCCCGCATTCTCAAAAATGCTGCGGTACTTCGCCTCCGCCGCCTCCAACTGCTGGTAAGCAGATTCCAACTCACGCCTGGTACTAAACTCTTTCCGTTGCAGACATTCGTACCAATAAACCGACAAGTCGCAAATCAAACAAAACCAAAACAAATATATGTACAACCCGGTCAACTTAAAAGGAGTATACTTAGCAAAACTTAGATTTAAAACCAAATTTATCCCGACGTGGCAAAACAAAACGCCGAGTTGAGAAATCAGGTGGAGGCGCCAGCGGACGGGCATCAGCGTAGCTTGGATCAGAAACGCTAAACTCCAGGTAAAAATTGGTAATTCCCCGGCTTGTGCGACAGCTAGCCCAAGCTGTACAACCACCGTCAGCGACCACGAAAAGCCCAAAAATAGCAAACCGGGATAGCGCTGTCCGAAGGAGGTTTTTTGCAACACAAAACAGGTCAACAAACCCAATTCTACAGCAGCGCTCGTGTACAAATAAACACTTTCAAACTCCTGGCGAGCGAAGAATCTTTCGCCCAGAAAATAGACCGTTATTGTGAAGGCAAAAAAGATGGCAATTCCGACAGCAGGGCGCAGCCGATCTCGGAGGAAGCGATCGCGCCACACCTCGTAAACCGCTAACGCCTGAACTGATTTTGCATTGCCCAAATAGCTCATACCATTTTAGATTTTAGATTTTAGATTTTAGATTGAGAAAGATCGATCGTCCGAGTTGACAGCAGGTAGTGAAAACCAGAAAGTCGAACCACCGCTGGGAGTGCTTTCGACGCCAATGAAGCCGCCGTGAGCTTTGATAATTTGCTTGGAGAGGTACAATCCCAAACCCAGCCCTGTTAATTGTCGGCTATTAGGGTCTTGAACGTAAAGTTCAAACAGAGATTCCCGCTGTTTGGCGCTGATTCCCACTCCATTATCTGTTACAGTACAGCGAACCATTTTTACGGTGACACCCGGCAATTTGCTGCCGATATTGCCAATTTGACCCTGATACCGGGGCATTTTGCAACTGCCGTCGAGGTTGAATTTGGCCAGGGTTTCCTGATTTTTCTGGGTTGTTTCGCCCATCCCAGGACGATCGCCCGCAGCAGATATCCCGTTAGCGATACAGCGAGCAAGCTGATTATTTGGCGCTCTTAAAGCCTGGGAATTTTCTTCATCACTTAGCGCTGTTTCAACTTCAATTACCTCGGCTTTAAAAGTGATATTGACTCCCGGAGGATTGTGTTTAATAGCATTAGTCAACAGATTTTCTAGCACCCGCTGCAAGTGTTGGCGATCGGCATTGACTTGTGGCAAATCCGCCGGAATATCAAACGTCAAAGTTGCTTGATTTTTGGCCAGCATCGGTTCTAAATCGGTAACAATGGCTGAAGCTAAAGACGGCAAATGCAGCGGTACAGTATTGAGAACAATCCCTTTGACCTCGCTAGCGTGAGCGTCGAGCAGGGTATTAACCATAGTCAACTGGTGTTCGCTGGCCTGAACGATGCGCTGCAAAATCGATCGAGAAACCGGAACATCTTGTAGAGAGTCAGAGGGCGATTTGTTGAGCAAATTTTTCAGCAGTATTAACATTCCCATAACAGGAGTGCGGAGGTTGTGAGAAACTGCGTGCAAAAATAGGTCTTTCAGGCGGTTGCTTTCTTGCAACTCGTGCATTTTTTGCTGTAGTTGGTGGGTGCGTTCCTCGACTTGAGATTCCAAGTTGGCATTGAGAGCTTTTACCTGCTGCAAAAGTTGGGCTTGCTGTAGAGCGATCGCCACTTGGGTAGCGAGTTTTTCCAACAAATCAATTTCAAATTCCTGCCACTGGCGGGGCCCCGAACACTGGTTGACGGCCAAGATCCCGAACAATTCATCCCCCAGGAAGATCGGCACATTTAACGTCGCACGAATTTGATAGTCGCTATAGTATTTGGCAACTGCATCCGTGATTGGAACACTAGCAGTATCGGAGACTGCTCGGACGCGGTTGCTGGCATAAAACGTTCTCAAGTTTTTGAGGTGATCCTCGTCAGCGAGCACCCACCCGAGAATAGAACGGCATTGGCTTCCGACAGACTCGGCTACAACCTTACCGTACACCGGGCTAGGAAGATTTACCCCCTCCGCGTCCACAATACCGATGAAAGCGCGGTCTGCCTTGAAAAATTGCCGGACTTCGGCAACAGTAGTATTGAGAATTTCTTCGAGGTCGAGGGAGTTGCGAATTCGCAGGGCGATTTCTGAGAGCAAGCGATCGCGATCGGAGGACGCCCGCAAAGCGGTTTCCGCGCGGTGGCGTTCGGTAACGTCTTGGACTGTGGCGGCGATCGCCCCTGACTCAATTGCCGACTGTTCGCAGACAGTGCGTTCGGAGCCATCTGCCAGCACAATTCGGTAGTTAATGCAATAGGCTTGGCGCTGCAACATAGCTTGGCGCTGCGATCGGGCCACTAATTCTCGGTCTTCTGGATGTACAGCTTGCAAAAAAACGGATGGTGTCGGTTTGACAGTTCCAGGAGCAAAACCCAAGAGGCGGTAAAGTTCGTTTGACCACCGCAATTCGATATTGGATATATGATGTTCTGCGGATTCTTCGCAGTTGTCAGTTGCTGGGAGGGCGGCGCAATTTAAATCCCAATTTCCCAAGTGAGCGATGCGCTGAGCGTTGGCTAAACTAGCTTCGCGAGCGCGCAGCATGGCGGCCGTGCGGCGCACCTCAAAGAGCGCTTGCTGGCGTTCTGCTACGGCGGCGGCCAACATCAGAGCCACAAGGGCGATCGTACCGGTAAAAGCTTGTAAAAATAAAACCGCCTGTTTGAGATTATCGCTTTTGGCCAAAAACGGGCCGCCTCCCTGTACTGCTCCCCAAATCGCGATGTAAGAAACGATCGAATAAGCAAAAATCGCTCCCGCCGGTTGAAACCGCAGGGCAGCCCAAACTATCAGAGGAAAAGGCAGATACTCCAGCGGATACTGAGCGATCGGCGCTTGTGTTTTTGAGCAAAAAAACAGCCAGCTCACGCTCAGCAAGAGAGTCAGCCACAGCGCTATTTCTGAATAATTAATGATTAAAAATAGAAGATTATAGCGGTTTTCAGGTGCAGGAAATCTCCTGGGATAATTGGTAACTTTTGATTGATAATTTTGCCAGTTAAAAAATGGTTTTAAACTTGAAATAATCCGAGATTGTCTCTCACCTCTTACACCCTTATCAAGAACAGGCAAGATGCCTGTTCCACAAGAAAATTCATCTCTTGTGGAACAGGCATCTTGCCTGTCCCTAAACAAGTAATTGAGAATAATGAAACATCTCAGTTTTAGTGGAAATTTAAAACTGTTAACGGCGTGGTTCAAAGTCAGCAGCACGGGCGTGACAATCAAAATTCCCATGCCGTCTCCGAGCCACGTAGTCCACCAGTTGCGAGAGAAATTGCTCCACTGAGCCCAACCAAAAATGCACGTGCCCAAGTTGCCGAGGATAGAGCCTAGTAAAGTAGACCCGATGACAGCGCCTGCTACTAAAGCCAGAACATCTCGCAGTCGATCGAGTTTGGTAGAAAATCCGCTCCAAGTCAGTAAAGCCTCTCCAGCCAGCGCTTGCAGGGTGACGCTACAGGCCGATGTGGCAATAACAGCCGACGGTACACCGCCGGTAGAGTTTAACAGCACCGAACCGAGGACAATTCCCGGCCACATCCCTCGCCCTTGCAGTAGCAGTGCCGCTAGAGCAATACCGGCGGGAGGCCACACGGGGGAGGCTTCGGCTTTCACCAGTCCCAGCATCGACGCTGCGAGTTTTCCGGTAACAAAGTAGGCCAGCGCCAGGATGCCGGTGTACAGAAGCGTTCGAGTGCGGCGGTTGAGCAGTTTCATGTTTAGGTGCGATCGAATCCTCCATTCCTAGTTTTTAATTTAGGCGGCCGATCGGCGATCGAGCTTCCTCCTGACGACTCACCTGACTGGGGGAGTGGGAGAGTGGGAGAGGGGGAGAGAGGGAGAGTGGGAGAGTGCGAGAGTGGGAGCATTTTTCATCTTCCCTCTTCTGACTAATGACTAATGACTGATGACTGATGACTGATGACTTATTAAAATCCAAAACTCCGCTTGCCATCCGGCTTAACAGTAAGCCAATTGGTCTTTGCCATTGCCAGTTGTTCATCAGAAACTGTAGCGTTGGTAAGATTCGCCCCGCACAAATTTGCACCCCGCAAATTCGCCTTAGTCAAATAAGCCCCCGTCAAGTCAGCACCTCGGAAATCCGCCCCTTCAAAATTGGCAGTGCTGCAATAAGCCTCAGTCAAGTTCGCATCTCGCAAATTCGCCTGAATTAACCGGGCGTGACCCAAATTCGCCCCCGACAAATCCGCTCCTTGCAAATTTGCCTTCACCAACCTAGCCTGATAAAAATTACTTCCCGCTAACTGCAATTTTTGCAGTTGTAGGCCAGACAGTTCGCAGTCAGCAAAATCGCGCTTGCCTTTAAAATATGCCGCTCGCAAGCTGTTGGTGTCCCATTTAGGAGCAACTTTCGATACCTTTGACGCTGCTAAATTGCCGCTAGAATGTCCAACCGTTCCGAAAGTTCTGCCTGACTCAGCCAGAGTCCGGGAAACTCTCGGCTGCATCCCCGTCTGCCCGGATTGGGTGAAGGAAGTTCTACCAGTGCGCGTGTGGTTCGATCGTAAATCTTGATTAATTTTGCTCTCAGGCCGTGACCACGAAGAACCCTCGTCATTAAATATTGTCGGTTCTTCAACTGCACGAGAAGAGCCGTTGAATTGAGTTGCCAAGCCATCGACAAGACTTGGGTCTTCAAATTCGCCAGAGAGAGCTCTGAGCACATCTGCTGCCGATTGGAAGCGGTGGCCAACCATCGGCTTCAGCATTTTTTCGAGAATCCGCGCAAAATTTGGGCTTACCTGAACGTGGGGTTGCCAAACAATTTCGCCGGTTACTCCATCAAAATCTAAATCCTTGGGCGATTTTCCTGTCAGCAAGTACAAGCAAGTCATCCCCACCGCGTAGATGTCGCTGGCAAATATCGGCCGCAGCGCCATTTGTTCCGGGGGAGCAAAACTAAATGTGCCGACTGAAAATTTCGTGTTGGCGCTTTGGTCGGCGGGGTCTAATAATATTGTTTGGCTAACTTGGTCTTTTACCGCTCCGAAGTCAATCAGAACTAAGTGGCCGTCTTGAACTCGGCGAATAATATTTGCCGGTTTGATGTCTCGGTGAATTACTCCTTGGCTGTGGATATATTGCACTACTGGCAGAATTTCTAATAGAAAATTTTTAACATCCGATTCGTTGAAACGGCCTGAGTGCTTGACTTCTTGTTTCAATGTCGAGCCTTTAACATACTCTTGAACTAAGTAAAATTGCTGTTCCGTTTCAAAATAGTCTAGCAGCCTCGGTACTTGCGGGTGGTCGCCCAGTTGGCCGAGGGTTTTCGCCTCTCGCTTGAATAATTCCCGCGCCATTTCTAAAACTCGCGGCGACGAACTACTGGGTCGCAGTTGTTTGACTACACAACTCGGTTGACCGGGCAATGAGATGTCTTTTGCCAGAAATGTAGCTCCAAAACCTCCTTGTCCTAACGGTTCAATGACTCGGTAGCGAGCGCGCAGCAATAACCGCGCACCGCAAGTCTGACACTGAAGAATAGAGTCAGCAGGGTTTTGAGGATGGGGACAGCCCGGATTTACGCAGTAGCTCATGTTGATTGAGTTTGCCTATGTTGTTCTGATCTTGTCAGCGTCGATCGACGCACAAATTGCCTGTTCCTGCTTCTGGTAGAAATACTGATCTATCATTTGCCGGCGGGCCGTGCGTCCGGTTGCGAATTGGAATTGCACCTAAGTCTATTAGGCCGATATCTTTTCCCTATTTTGATTATCTCGCTGCTGTGAGTTTTTTCGGTAGATTATCCTTGAAGATAGTTTAAAGACTTGGTGACGACTCCCAACCCTAACTCGCGGACGAGTATAGGGTGGGCTTCTCAGCTAATCCTGCATCTGCATCGGAAGCACGCTGAGCTTTAATCACTGTCCGCCCGACAGCAATATTCTTGACATTAATTGCAGCATTCACATCCCTATCTAGTTCAAGACCGCAGACAGGGCAACTATGCCATCTGTCGGCAATAGTTTTAGGGATGCGAGTACCACAACTAGAACAATTTTGGGTAGTGCCATTTGGATTCACAGCTATAGCCAATTTGCCAGCACTTTCAGCCTTACAAACCAGAATAGATAGGAATTCACTCCAACCAGCATCTAGGATTGACTTTGCCATCCTAGTTCTAGCCAAACTTTTGACATTCAAATCTTCAAAGCCAATTAGGTCGTATTTGTCTAGTAATCGCTTTGCAGTCTTGCAATGAAAGTCTCTGCGTTGCCTTGCCACTTTTTGATGATGTTTAGCAAGACGTTTAACAGCTTTTCGTCGGCGATTACTGCCTTTCTTTTTGCGAGAGACAGATTTATTTCGCAGTTTTTTATCCTTTTGGGCTTTTCTAGCAAACTGAGGAATGGTTACAGTATCAGCATCACTGGTTATCAAGAAATCCTTGAGTCCCATATCAATACCAACTGCACGATCGAGATTGATATCATAGCGTAGGGTTGGCACGGTGACATCTTGTAAAGTCAAGGTGACATAGTAACCATCCGCAGCTTTGACAATCTGAACAGTTTTGATTTTAAATCCATCGGGAATAGGACGGTGCAAGATAATCTTCACGTCACCAATTTTCGGTAAAGTGATGCGATTACCTTTGATGCAGTCCTGTTTCATCTGGCTATAGGTGAAACTGTGATATCTACCTTTCCCTTTAAATCTTGGCTTGCCAGAACGCTGACCAGTTTTGTCAGCCTTGATATATCGATCAAAAGCTTTTTTAACTTTCTCAACACAATTCTGCAATACCTGAGAATGAATCTGTCTGTACTCAGGAAATAGCTTTTTGGTATTGAGTAAGTCTCGCTTTTGCCAGTAATAATCTGGCTGTTCGAGTATGGGAGCAATACTGCATGATACCAGAGAGCATGAATCGAGAGGGCAACGAGTGGACTCATACCAGTTAAAACGCTCTGACAGCCTATAGTTATACTGCATCCGCAACAAATTAAGCCACTCATCAAATTGATTGGCTTGCCATGAGTTAGGACGTAATTTGTATTTATATGCTGTAATCATGCCATAATTATACCATGCTTGAAAGTTAGTCTTGAAATAAAAAATAATTGTCCATCTACGGGGCCTCGAACCCCCTTGATGGGCGGGCTTTTATCCCGCCACTCATCCTCGATCGGATAGAGTGCGGAGATGAAAGCTATTGAGCTAAATTTAGATGCTCTTTGTCCTGTCAGATACTTCTAGCATACCTCATTCTATTTTGAGAATGTTACTAATTTGTCACCAATTAGTGACCTTTGGACTCATCGCTCGTTTTTGCGTCAATCACAAAAATGTGTTGACAAAAATAAACTAATGTGGTATAAGTGTCCGATAATTTATGCTGAGGCTACACAGTCGAAGTTCGCCGGGGCGGACAACGGACAACTAACTACTGACAACTAACTACTGACAACTAACTACTGACTAAATTATGCGTATTTCTCTAAAGTGGCTCCGGGAATTGGTGGATGTGGCGATATCCCCAGAAGAATTAGCCGAAACCCTGACAATGGCAGGCTTTGAAGTTGAAGAAATCGAAGACCGCCGCCCGTGGGCAAGCGGTGTAGTTTTGGGCAAAATCATCGCCTGCGAACAGCATCCGAATGCAGACAAATTGAGAGTTTGTCAAGTGGATGTCGGTTCTTCACAAGCTTTGAATATTGTTTGCGGCGCACCCAACGCTAGGGCAGACATTTACGTGCCTGTCGCTGTTGTCGGAACTTTTTTATCGACTATTGATTTAAAGATTAAACCGGCTAAATTGCGGGGCGTTCCTTCCGAAGGAATGATTTGCTCTCTGGCGGAATTGGGACTATCTAAAGAGTCAGCCGGCATTCACATTTTCGAGTTAGAAAATCCCGAATTGGGCAGCGATATTCGCCCACTTTTGGGTTTAGACGATGTGATTTTAGACTTGACAGCAACTGCCAACCGTGCTGACGCTTTGAGCATGGTGGGTGTAGCGCGGGAAGTGGCGGCGCTGACTGGGGCGAGTTTGAGAATTCCCGAAGCGAATGGTGTTGCGATTGAGGGCAAAGAAAGTCCTGGTTTGGCAGTAGAAATATCCCAAGCGCAAGGATGCCCAATTTACATCGGCACGGCAATTGAAGGTGTAAAAATTGCTGCTTCTCCAGCTTGGTTGCAGCAGCGGTTGCAGGCGGCGGGAGTGCGGCCGATTAATAATGTAGTTGACGTGACTAATTACATTTTGCTGGAATGGGGCCAGCCGCTGCACGCTTTCGATCGCGATCGCCTACAATCTTTCACGGGTACTCAAGATATCAGCATCGCCGTCCGCTTTGCCAAAACAGGCGAATCCTTCAAAACTTTGGACGGACAAAACCGCAATTTGCAAGCTCAAAATCTGTTAATTACTGCTAGCGACAAACCTGTTGCCTTAGCTGGGGTAATGGGTGGCGAAGATACGGAAGTTCACGAAGGAACGCAAAATTTAGTTTTGGAAGCCGCGATTTTTGACCAGGCAACGATTCGCCGTTCTGCGCGCGCTCAAGGCCTGCGGAGCGAGGCTTCGATCCGCTACGAACGGGGGGTGAATCAGGCGGCTTTGACGACTGCTTGCAACCGCGCTGTAGCTCTAATTTTGGAGTTGGCTGGAGGCACTGCGACGGTGCAGAAAACGGCGAGTTCGGGCGAGGATTTGAGTTTTTCGCGATCGCTCGAATTGCGTTTAGACCGAGTAAATCTGGTTTTGGGGCAGTTGAAAAGAGGACAAACGGGCGGTTCTAAATATCTGGAACCGGAAGAGGTGAAAAACATTCTCATAGCCTTGGGATGCGAAGTTGTTCAAACAGAAAAAGAACGGGTGTTTGCGATAACAGTTCCTCCTTACCGCTACCGCGATTTAGAAAGGGAAATTGACTTAATTGAAGAAGTTGCCAGACTCCACGGTTATGACAATTTCTGCGATACTTTGCCCAGCAAAACGGAACCCGGTTATCTGTCACCAGAATACGCGGCAATTCGGAATGTGCGATCGGCTTTTCGGGCGGCAGGTTTGACGGAGTTGATGCACTATTCTTTGGTGAAAACTGAGGGAGACAATCAGGTGGTGCTGGCGAATCCGCTGTTTGTGGAGTATTCGGCTTTGCGGACAGAAATGCTGTCGGGTTTGATTGATGCTTTCCAGTACAATTTGGAACAGGGAAATGGGGCGCTAAACGGTTTTGAAGTCGGCCGCATTTTCTGGAAAGATGGGGATGCAATGAAGGAAGCGGATGCAGTTGCGGGGATTATCGGGGGCGATCCGACTGTGTGGAAATGGCAGCAGTCCGGGCGCGATCGACCTTTGACTTGGTTTGAGGCCAAGGGGGTTGTGGAAAGCGTGTTTCAGGGGTTGGGTTTGGCGGTGGAATATCGACAAGATGATGGTAAACAGGATGTTTATCCTATTAGTGGCGGGCAAGATGCCCGCCCCACAAGGCTGCATCCTGGCCGCACCGCTGCGTTATCGTTAAACGGGAAACATTTAGGAATTTTCGGACAGTTGCACCCGCAATTGCAGCAAGAAAAGGATTTGCCTGAGCAGGTTTACGTGTTTCAATTAGATTTAGCGGTGCTGTTGGGTGAATTAGGGCGATCGAGCAACTTAACTCGCAAGTTCGCGGGTTATTCGAGTTTCCCCGCTTCTGACAGAGACATTGCATTTTTTGCACCGGTTGAAGTTCCGGTTGTTGAGATGCAGAGTGCGATGAAAAAGGCGGCGGGTAGTTTGCTGGATTCCGTGGAATTGTTCGACGAATATCGGGGCGACAACGTGCCGGCGGGACAGCGGAGTTTGGCTTTTCGGTTAGTTTACCGCGCGGGCGATCGAACTTTGAGCGAAACCGATGTCGAACCGGCACAACAAAAAGTTCGCGATGTTTTAGTTGAGAAATTCGGCGTTAGTTTGAGAAGCTAATTGTAGGGTGCGTCGCCTGCGAAAAATTCCTAAAAAAGATCCACAATCTCATAGCGACGCACCTGCGCTTTTCAAGGATTCAGCAAATAAACCCAACAATTATTTTGTAACAAGGTTTTTTTAGAAATTGCATAAGGTGCGTCGCTATGAGATTTTCGATATTTAGTTAGAGCTTTTTCAGGGCGACGCACCCTACGGCTATTAACTGGTTCCCAGACTTTACCTGGGAACTTTCTTTTAACCCACGGAGGTGGGTTTTGTCTGTGTAGACGCGGTTTCCAACCGCCGAGTTTAAGTCGTAATTAAAGGCCGCAACATCTCCCCAACCATAAAATAAAAATCAGGAAATTGCAAAGGAGAAATACTCGCATCATCCTCAAGAACTACTATACTCTGATAGCCATCCTGACTCGGTTCTCTAAATACGTGAAGTTGCCGATTATTAACATCCAAAACCCAATAATCAGCAATTCCAGACCGAGCATAAATTGTCGCTTTTAGCCCCAAATCTGTTCTCAGGGTTCTATCAGCAACTTCAATAATCAGATAAATTTCAGACGGAGTTGGATGGTGGTCTTCATAGTAAAGCGGATCGGGTACAACTACAGCAATATCGGGTTCAGGTTCCGAGTAATCATTGAGCCGAACTGGATCTTGTAGCCGCACCAATATCCGCTGTCCCAAACGGTTATTCAGTAACTTATCTGTCCGTGTCACTGCTGCACTGTGTGCTGTTCCTTTTGCTGCCATCTTTACTATCTGTCCTGCCAATAATTCAACTCGTTCGTCTTCCTCAAGAATCCCCATTTCGGCCATGCGGTGATACTCTTGAACCGTCAACAGGCGAATGTCTAATAAAGTCATAGCTTGCTCCTCTATGAATTTAACAATATTATAACCCACGCAGGTGGGTTTTGTTTGTGTAGGCGCGGCTTCTAACCGCCGGTTTTTAGTATAATATATTAAATAGCGGTAATATTAAACCTGATGGAAGAATTAATGGAATTAAAGGAGTTGCTACACCGAGGCAAGGTTGCAGAAGCTCTAGTGTTAGTGGCAGAATTAGAAGAAATGAGTAAGTCCGATAAGCTTAACAAAATTTTCAGTTATGGTATCATTCTGCTATTGCATTTGATTAAAAAAGTTGCTGAAAACCGTACTACTAAGTCTTGGGAAACTTCGATATTTAATGCGGTTAAGCAAATTCAACGTACCAACAAGCGGCATAAAGCGAAAGGCACTTATCTCACAGAAGAAGAATTAGTCGAGACTTTAGAGGATGCCTATGAATCTGCATTAAAGTCGGCGGCTTTAGAGGCTTTTGAAGGAATATATGATGTTGAAGAAATTGCCGAGATGGTGAACCGAGATGATATTATGACAATGGCGATCGGGTTGATTTTAGATAAACAGCCTGAAATTTAGATTTTTGAGAGGTTGACAGATATGACCAAATATGTGATGTGGGGAAGTTACTGCGAAGACGTTCTCGAAAAACGCGCTCCGTTTCGAGACGCTCATTTAGCCGGATTGGCTAAGCAGAAGGAATCGGGTGTGTTAAGTACGATCGGGCCAACGAAAGATTTAACAAAAGTTTTTGCAATTTACGAAGCTGAAGATGAGGCGGCCGTGCGACAATTGGTGGAAGCCGATCCTTATTGGGTAAATGGGGTTTGGACTGAGTACGATGTGAAAGAGTGGATTCAAGCTTTTTGAAGGGGTTAACAGGGTGAACATCTTAAGATTGGGTGACAGCGATTTAGTTCCAGTGGACTATGGCGATTTGCTGGACAAGATTTTAGAAGTTTTGCAGGGAACCAATCCGTTTAATATATCAGATGACCGCCGCCGTCTGATCGTCGATATTGATGCGATCGCTGCTGATGTTGCAAAAATGCAAGTGCGGACACCCTTGGGTTCCTATGAACGTCAAGCCGATGCTGCTACGGTTAATTTTCCGCCAGAAGTTGAGGAGATTTTTGGCGATCGAGTTAGGCAGATTCAACAGTGTTTGCGGCAGCAATTAGAATCAATTTTAGGACAAAATGTTGCCATTGAAAAATTTGTAAATAGCTTAACCAGTCTTCTAGATTCTTTTAAAGGCAGCGGAAGTCAGTTGGGCTTCAAATACGATTTCGACAAAAAACATCACAATTTGCAAAAAAAGAAGCTAACTTTGGAACCATTGGGCACTGGAAGCGATTCCTTGCTCAAGTTTCACAAAGTTACTATTTCTGTCGGAAATGCAAATATTTTTCAACAAGAATTGCAAGAAGGTTTAAAAAATTATATTGATGAAAAAGCTCAGACTGAGGATGACAATGATGAACTAAATCGACTGCTTCAGGAAATGTTGAGTGATGAAACTTCTAGTTTTCATCGATTAGTGCGAATTGTCGATAAAGAAACTCTAGGCCAACTAAAAAAAGAAGCCAAAATTACTTACTTAGAATATATTTTAGCAAACGTCAGCCCAGATAAAGCCAACGACAGAGGCTGCATTTATTTACAAGATTTGATCCGGCGCTTGCGGTTGATAGAACAGTATATCAAAGACGCTGATAAAGTTGAGGGAGACTATCTAGTTAACTATCAAGAGACTAAGATTAATTATAAAGATGTGTTTTCGCGATCGGAAGCCTTAGATGCCCTGCCCATCATTCCAATTATAGCAGGTAATCTTGGAGAAACGACAGATAACTCTGGAGGCGATCGCCAATTTGTGTTTGGTTTAAAACTAAAGTTGGGCAATCCAGTTCCATCCCACGGCGCAGATAGCGTATTTGATTACAATCTCAGTCTACTAAATCCTGACAGCCCGGAACACTTAGCCGCATTAGAGGAACCAGCCTCTCACGAAACCTTCTTTCTCAAGGTACTAAAAATAGCATTTTTATATTATTTTGTATTTGCTTCTAACAGCAATCCCCTAGATCCAAATTACAACGCAGAATCGGAACTTGATTACGATCCGATAGCCAATTTCGATCGCAAAGTATTTCCCGTACTCAATGAATCTAACGAAGATGCGAAAATAGAGCTGTTTCGCAATTTTATTAAAGGATTTGAGAAGTTTAATATTAAGGCAAAAATTAACAGCCTTAAAATTTTTTTAAAAGACTTCATTAAGACAAAAACTATTTTGCACCCCCGCACAGAAGCACGACACATCTTAATTGAAACAGGCATCCTCAGAAAAGTAAATAATACTTTGACAACGGGTAAATTTTTCAAAGAAGTAGTGCAGCGCAATCCCAAGGAAACGCTTCAGTATATTTCCGTGGGACAGCCGAATGTCAGCCCAGAAGCTATTTGTCAATTGCCAGTCAATATTACCATTGAAGATATTCGCTATTTCTCAACTGATGAATTCCAAAGTTTTAGCATGGAATATAACATCAAAGGTATGCAGGCTTTGCCTATACTTTCGGTTCCGAATGCCAAGCGTTCTCAAGAAATTTTAAATGAAAATTTTAAGGGCAAATTAGTTGTGTTTCCCTACGAATACCGACGCTTAGATAGCCAAGGAGGTTTGAAACAAGAAGCAGCTTTTGTTTACAAGTTTGCGGTTTTGCTGCTGTCGTATATTTGCTTGCGAATCTTGTTGAAAAACTTACCAAATAATACATTCGTGCCGATAGTGAGAATTCACGAAGGCGACCACGATCATCCTTTCCCTTCGGAAAAATTTATGGGGCATCTTTCCAAAACATTATCTCACATTTTGAGTGAAAATCACCGAACCAACTCCCAGGGATTCCGTATCAGGGGTACTTTGAGTGCTTTTAAAATCAGAAACGGTTTGAGTTCGCTGTATTCAATACTTCCTAAAAAGTTTCGATTTAACAACCTACAGCTATCTCCAGAATTGGAGAATTTAGCGATTATTGCAGTATCTACAAGAGACAGCGACGCGAGAAAAGGTAGGGGCGATAATCGCGCCTCAAGAAAAGCCTGTTTGCTGGGCGAAGTTACCGGAATTAGGCGCTACGAAGACGGAACTATTCAAGTCGGATTGCTGAAAACTTTCTCCGCAAATTATAGCCTTGAGCATCTTTATACTCAGCCATCAATTCTAGAAGATATTGTCAGCCAGTTATACAAGCGAGGATATCGAAATTTTCTGTATATTTCGCAAGCACCTTATATGAGTACGCTGCACATTACTCAAAATGATGAAGACGAGAAATTGTTTTTCATGTCGAAAGATATCATCCGCACCTTGAAAGGAGAGCGACAAGATATTAGAATTTATCCGGTATTCCTTGATAAATACTACGTTTACAGTCCCCAACAGCATCGGGGAGAATCTTTTTATATTCAAGATACAGCGGAACTTGCTAACTTATTTGCAGATCCGAGCAAGCAAGCCGCGATGTTTTTCAATCTGTTTAATGGGATTAAAGTAGAACAAGGGGAAAAGAATTTTTACAATGGGGTAATTTCTTATTCGACACTGTTGAATATTTACGAGGGAATTATCGACGATCAAAATATTCGCCAAGGCTTGATTTATGATAGTGAAATCAAAGATACTTTATTGAACTATTTGACACTTTTTCACTTTTCTAAGTACGAAGCACGCCAACAAATTAGCTTGAAACTCGATCCGTTCGATCGCATTATTGGCGAGTCATCCGTTGGTGCTTTATCTGAATTTAGTCACGCGGGTGGAAGTGCTACTTTTAATTCGTTGGCATTTTTGAACAAGGTAAGAGAAGTGTTAAATGGAGCCGATTGAGGTCTAAAATAATGATAGCAGCAAACTTCGGTCGCCTCTTTGAAGTAGGATTTAATATTGGAATTCTGACTTGCATTCAGCAGCAAAAAATTTCTCACAATTTCGGCGATTCTTACCGCCTAGATTTGCAGCAGATTGAGTTTTCCAAGATGGTAGCCGAAATTATCAATTCGCATAACATTCCAAGCAGTTTAAACATTAAAATAGTTAAAAAATGGAGCTTGTTTTATCTAAAAAAAGGCTTTTTGGGCGGCTTAAGTTTTTTCCGGGAGTACCTGAAAGCTATTGGTGGAAAACCACAGAATTTAAAAATTTTGTACTATCAGTGCAGTTTTACTAAAACTAACAGCATTGGAACTTATGCTAAAAAGGATGAAGAAGGTTTTAAAGAAGTTTTACTGCAACTCAAATCCCTGAAACCTAGTTTATCAACTTCTGATATTAATTTGTACATCAATCGCTACTCAAAAACGGGTGAATTCCTGTGGGCGGATACGCTTTTGCTGCTACAGAAAGGTAAGAATTTTAGAATCTTGTGTGTTGATTTGTCTGTGTTTTCTCCGGCTGCTGCTGAAGTGCCTGATTTACATGAAGTTGAGGTGATGCGGAAACTGTTGGGGAGAGAAATTAGCTATTTGCGATCGAAAAGTGTGTTTTCTAATTTGGGAATTGATACCAGCACTTTAGGAATTGATTTTTCACAAGAGTTGCAAGACTATTTTAAAGCTTTTAATTATCATGATAAGGAAACCACTAAGTTAATTCAAGCGGGTAGCTACACTCACAGTTTCTATAATTTTTTGCAGAAAACAGGTATACTTTCAAGCAATGCTGAGGTATTGTTTAATGTAGTCGGTTATAGCGATCGCACTATTAATGCCATTTCCATTAATAAAGACAAAATTAACTTTTTGTCAACTTGTTCACAAATCTACAAAAAGAAAGATACATATAAAGATATTAACATTGCTCGGAGCGAAGTTTTCAAAGTCATCCAAATCAACGCGGCTCACAGTTTTAAAGAAGGCAGGAAGTTTGTTGATGATTTGTTAGCAATCGGGAAAGATGCTAGTTTTATACCTCATACTGAGCGGATTGAGGGTTTTGCTAATTCCATCGATATTATATCAGATCAACTGGCAGATGATTTGCAAGTCGATCGCGGATCGCATCTGAGAAATGCTCACGCTGAATTAATTGTCAAAGCACTGGAATCTGATGAAACTTACGTTTTTCTGACTGGGAATCCGGGAATAGGTAAAACAACTGCGATCGCCCAATTTCTCAAAAGCCATATCGAGGACGGTTTCCTATTTTTCTACGTCAGTCCCCGCAAGCAAGTAAACTTAGATATTATCGAGAAATTCAAAGACAAAACAACAGGATTGCTGTGCGACAATCGCCTTTTTTCTATTAACACAAACTCTGATATTATTGCCAGCAATGGGGGACGGCGTACCATTAAGTACCAATCAAATAATCGCAATGACAATTTTACAGAAAAAACTGTTCGTTTCCTCAAAGACAATCCACAAAATCAGAGAAGAGAATATCACCAGCGGCAAATTGAAAGAAAAGGGGAAACCGTACTTCAACCAACCAATATCAAAACTCTGGGAGTGCTAAACAGCACTTGTGATGCAGTTTATGCCCTGATTAATAATGGTGAAATTTCTAATAATATTATCGCCACGGTTTCTATCCAGTCTTTGAAAGCAACTGAAAACGGAGAAAATACTCTAAAACACTTTGCAAAGATATTTCAAGATGTTGTCAATAAACGGACAGGAAAAGTTGTTTCTGCTAAGATGCAGGAAATATCCCGCAGGATTAAACACTTATTCATCATGATAGATGAAGTCACAGGAGATGATGGGGGTGTGGAGTTTTTGTCAGGAATTACGGAAATTGTCCAAGATTATGAGTTGGCGGATAAGCGGCACGGTTTTAATACTAAAATTATTGTAGCAGATGCTTCAATTGTTGACCCCGATGTCATCAAACAGCACTTAAGCGATACCTCGCCGGAACCGGATAAAATTTATTTCAAAAATGTAGATAAAAATGCTCAGAAAATCCCGCCTTTGCAAGTCCTACCCTTTGAATTTAAACGGTTAGCGGCTAAAGTTATCAATGCAAATTCCTACCCTGCGCGCAGTTTAAAAATAACTTACAAAGTATTTGTAGAAAGTGTTAAGTATCAGGAAGATGCGCCTTTAAAACAGAATAGTAATTTAGTAAAGCGGGTCCAGTCTGAAATAATTGAGGATATCACTCAGCGATTAGCAATCCCAGGTGTGGAACAAATTATAGTATACATTCAGAACAAGCAAAGATTGGCCGAATTAATTGAAAAAATTAAAGATAGTCGCGAAAAGTTTGAGCAGTTTATCGATTATCTGGAAGTCCACGCGAATATCTCGGAAGAGGAGAAGGAGCAAATACAAAAGTGCAAAAATACAGCTAAAGTAATCTTTATGACTGCATCGGGAAGTCGCGGACTTTCTTTCCCGAAAACCAAACATATTTTAGTTGATATTCCCCGCTTCCAAATTGAGAAAAATCTGATGGAAATCATACAGGTGATTTATCGGGGACGCGGAGAATATGACAACGGTAAAACCCTTGATGGTGAAGACAAAGAATTGGTTTTTTACCTATCTGATACAGCAGTTTACTATGCTGAGGATGCGGAACTTTCCCTGCAAGAAAGCAAATTGAGTTTGTTGAATTTACTGCTAATTCTGAAGACTGCGGTGATGACGCGAATTGTCGGCTACGGGAATTTAGGTAGGGAAAAGTTTTTGATGATTCCGATTGGTGGTAAGTCGGTTTCTGCGGTGGGGGATACTTTTAGTAACAAGATGGCTTCTCTAATTAAAACGCTCAAGAGCGAAAGCATCCGAGGAAATAGGTTGCTAAAGGAGGTTTATACGAGTTTAGAAGAGCTTTTGGGTCGTGGGGAGTTTGTTTTGACAAATTCTGATAACTCTCGTTACAAG
Source organism: Microcoleus sp. T3_D1 (assembly GCF_036700405.1). Taxonomy (NCBI): domain Bacteria; kingdom Bacillati; phylum Cyanobacteriota; class Cyanophyceae; order Oscillatoriales; family Microcoleaceae; genus Microcoleus; species Microcoleus sp. T3_D1. Next base: position 28,778 of record NZ_JAUBOV010000004.1, on the reverse strand, counting down.
GGCAATTCCTACCTGGAAATGCGGGATGATTTTAACAAGAAGTTTTTGGAGAAGTGCAATCCGTTAGATGGTTTGCTGAGTTATGATAATTTAGAGACTGCTCATATTTGTGGTAGTTTGTTGGTAGTGCCTCTAGCTAAGCAAAATTTGCTGGAAAAATACCAGATGCGGCTACGCGAACAAATTCAGAAGTGTGTAGATAATCAGTTGCTGCAAAAAATGTATCGGATCAGGGATAGCGAGTCGTACCCGGAGAATGTACGATCGGCTATAAGAGGAGGTGCGATCGAGCTTTTGCAATTTCTCAACAGCGAAGTCGAGAAAACTCAGTATTTTGAAGAGCAGAGTCAGCAGTTCGATCGCTATTATGCCATACCGCTGTTTGCTTTTGTCAGCGGGGAGGAAATGCAGGAGTATTTTGCTGACAGCAGGCTGGAAGAACCGGAAGACAGGCGATTTCGGGATATTTTGTCGGCTTATGTGCGATCGATCTACCCTGCAGACAGTGTAATGCCGATCGGGCACAAGTATCAAGACTTTCCATTTATCGTGTTTAGAAGCTACAGTTTAGAGCAAAGTCGAGAAAAGATTTTTACAGATAAATATCTTTTAAGTTCCAACGAATTAAACGTGCTTAATTTAATTTTGTCGAAGCAGGTAAACTGAAACTTGTAGGTGCGTCAGACGATTTTAGATTTTAGATTTTAGATTGGGAATGAATGCTGACTATTGGGGTTTAGATATTACCTACAGTTGCATTCTTGTTGGAAACGGCTATCAGTTAGCTGTCACCCTATCCGCACAGAAAATAAAACTCTTATGACGCACCATACTTGCTACTTGCTAACTTCAAACGGCGTGGATTTCCCCCCCAAAGCTTCGACGATGGCGCGAGTATTAGCCGACATCATTTTCACATAAGAATCGCCCTCGCTTCCGGGCGCCCCAATCGAATCCGAATAAAGTTGCTGCGCCGCCAATTTCACCCCCGCTTCCTCCGCCACTGTTTTAATTAGTTGTGGGTTAATTGTCGTCTCCCCAAAAATAGCAGGAACTCCCGCAGATTTCACCGATTCTACTAACTTTTGCACGGTTTGAGCGCTCGGCTGTTCCTCGGTACTAATCCCGATCAAACTGTTAGCCTCTCCCAATCCGTAGGCGCGGCTGTAATATTGAAAAGCATCGTGACTTGTGACTAATTTGCGCTGCTTTTCGGGAATAGTTTTAATCTCTTGTTCGATCCAACTATCCAAACGTTTTAACTCTTCAGTAAGTTTCACAGCATTCTGCGTAAACTTCTCCCGATCTTCCGGCGATAGTTCGATTAGCGCATCCCGAATCGCTTCTACCATTTGAACGGCATTTTCCACATTTCCCCAAACGTGCGGATCGGGTACAGTATTGCCTTCTTTATTCAGTAGCAAAGGCTTGACAACTTCCCCCACTGCTAATTTCCGCGCCTTAATTCCGGCGGCATTCATCATCCTAATTAATCCCGGTTCCAAATTGTAACCGTTATACAAAATTAAGTTGGCTTCTTCTAAAGCTTGAGAATCTTTTGGCACCGGTTCGTAAACGTGAGGATCGGTTCCCGGCTGCAAAATTCCTGTTAACTGAACTTCGCCGCCCGCTAGTCGATCGGTCAAATCCTCAATAATTGTGCTGGTAGCAACTACCTTGGGTTTAGCATCTGCCTCTGGAGAGAGGCTATTGGTCTGGGTTTGAGCGCAACTAAATAAACCCACAGTCAAAATGCCGCAAGCAATAGTTCTAATCCAAAATGCCTTGGACTTGTTCAATCCAGGGCGGGAGGTTTCAATCCCCCACTCACCGCTAAACTCTCCTTTATCGGATTGCTTCACAATTGCCGTCGGTTTTAATTCACATCTGACACCCTTCTCAATTACTTGCTTAGGAACAGGCAAGATGCCTGTTCCACAAGAAAACTCACTCTTTGTGGAACGGGCATCTTGCCCGTTCTGGGCGGGCAGGATGCCCACCCCACAAGAAAACTCACTCTTTATGGAACGGGCATCTTGCCCGTTCTGGGCGGGCAGGATGCCCACCCCACAAGAAAACTCACTCTTTGTGGAACAGGCATCTTGCCTGTTATTGAGCATGGTGGAAGATATCAGTGTTAACCGACTTGAGATTTTCGCCACCAAACCTATGGTTTGAGGGGTTTCGAGCTTGCACTGTCCCATTATCTACCTCTCGTGCGTTCCAGATTATTCCTATTTACCGATGATTTCATATTCTTTTCATTTTTACAGTAAACTTAATAAAAAGGAGATAGACTCACCCCCATGAATACCGCAGCCTTCCCCAACGAGAATCCTTGGTCTAAAATGGTTTGCCACCTCAAAGACAGCGCTACGGACACTGAAATTATCGCTGTTAAGCACTTAGCAGTAAACTACCGCACGGTAGAGGCACTCAGAGATATCAATCTTTCCGTCAAACCGGGAAGGCTGACGGGTATTATTGGCCCCAACGGTGCCGGCAAAAGCACCCTAATTAAAGCAATGTTGGGCTTAATTCCCGCAGATCGCGGCACTGTTACCTGGGGCGAAGAAGCGATCGCCGATCGACTCGAAACAGTAGCCTACGTGCCCCAGCGATCGCAAATTGACTGGAACTATCCCGCCACCGTTTGGGATGTCGTGATGATGGGAAGAGTCAGAAAAGCCGGATGGTTCCGCCGCTTCTCAGCAGCTAGCCGCCGCACTGCCGCCGATGCCTTAGAAAGAGTAGGCATGAGTGCTTACCAAGACCGACCGATCGGACAACTTTCCGGCGGACAGCAACAGCGAGTATTTCTAGCTAGAGCCTTAGCCCAAGAAGCTGCTATTTTCTGCTTTGATGAGCCGTTTGTCGGCGTTGACCAAAAAACTCAAAATATCATTTTTGACATCTTCCACGAGCTAGCAAATGCCGGGAAAATCGTCTTAGTAGTCAACCACGACTTAGGCGAATCCATCACCAATTTTGATGATTTAATTTTGCTAAATACAGAATTGATTGCCGCTGGTTCCCGCCAAGAAGTGCTAACAAAAGAAAACCTTTACCGCGCCTACGGCGGACAAGTAATGTTCTTTGCCGGACAAGCAGCTTGATTAGCCAGCAGTCAATCGATTTTAGATTTTAGATTTTAGATTTTAGATTTTCGAGGCGACCCCACGGATAAATGCTCTTTCTTGAGGATTTTCGATTTTCGATTTGGGATTCCACGGATAAATCACGTGGCGGGTACCATCAAGAAATTCTTGGTCATTAATCTAGGAGTTACACTCTTGAACGCGGTTTTTTTGATAATCTTGAATTGGGCAACGATAAATCTCAGATCCAACTCACATCTTGCACCATTCTCGCTTAACAGGCAAGATGCCTGTTCCACAAAGAGTGAATTTTCTTGTGGAACAGGCCTCAAGAACAGGCAAGATGCCTGTTCCACAAAGAGTGAATTTTCTTGTGGAACAGGCCGAAAAGCCTGTTCATAAAAAGCTTATTGAGAATGTGCAACATCTCAGATCGAACCGGGTTGCTTTGGTTGTTAGTCATTAGTTAGGTGTGATTTTATAATTTTATGATACAAACCTTAATTGAGCCGTTGCAGTATGGATTCATGCAGCGATCGCTCGTAATTGCCATCCTCGTCGGCATCGTCTGCGCGATCGTCGGCAGCTACCTAATGGTACAGCGGCTGGCCTTGCTCGGAGACGCCATCAGCCACTCGGTTTTGCCCGGATTGGCGATCGCATTTATCCTCGGAGGAAATATCTTTATCGGCGCGTTCATTGCCGGAGTTTTGAGTACAGTCATCATAGCTTGGATCAAAGCTCGATCGACAATCAAAGAAGACGCCGCAATGGGCATCGTATTTTCAGCCTTCTTCGCCCTCGGCATCACCCTAATTACGATCGTCCAAAAAGACAACAAAATCGACCTCAACCACTTTCTTTTCGGCAACATCCTCGGCGTTACAGTCGAAGATGCGATCGACACAGCCGTCATAGTCGCCGTAGTCTTATTAGTTGTAGTATTCTTTTACAAAGAACTGCTATTTTACACATTCGATCCATTAGGAGCCCAAGCAACAGGTTTGCCAGTAAACCTGCTCAACTTCGGACTGATGGTACTCATCGCCCTCACAATAGTTGCCAGCCTCAAAGCCGTGGGCGTAGTGCTAGTTTTGTCCCTATTAATTACACCCGCAAGTACCGCCTATCTCCTAGTCACTCGCCTGCACCAAGTAATGATTTTAGGCGCAATAATCGGAGTTATTTCTAGCATTAGCGGAATGTATCTCAGCTACTTTTATAACTTACCATCCGGGCCCGCAATAGTTTTAGTTGCATCGGGGTTATTTGTGCTATCATTGCTCTTCAGTCCCACTCAAGGAATCCTCACCCAGCCCCGCACACACTCCGGTCAAATTCCTCCAATCTGGCGGGAATTGAAAAATTTAACTAAAGGCCGATAACAAATAACTTTGTAGTAACTCACATCTTGCAGCAATATCAATAAGAGGATTTTTCGTGGGGTCGGGCGGGTTTATAGAACCTATTTGCAAGCTTTAAGGCTGTTGGCGAACCCGCCCCTACGGCTAATTGAGAATGGTGCAAGATCTCAGTAGTAACTCACATCTTGCACCACTCTCGCTTAACAGGCAAGATGCCTGTTCCACAATAAAATTCACTCTTTGTGGAACAGGCATCTTGCCTGTTCATAAAAAGCTTATTGAGAATGGTGCAACATCTCAGATACTCCCGACTCGCCCGATCGCAACTGCGAACTATTGCTCAAAAAAACTGTACAATAACAAAAGTTAAAATTTCCAGCAAACAGATCTACTAAGTTAAAAAAACATGACCGTCAAAGTAGGAGACACCGCACCCGATTTTACCTTACCATCTCAAACTGGCACATCAGTCAGCCTCAAAGATTTTAAAGGCAAAAAAAACGTCATAGTCTACTTTTACCCCAAAGACGACACACCCGGATGCACAACCCAAGCTTGCGCTTTTCGAGATAGCTACGAAGTCTTCAAAGACGCAGGTGCAGAAGTCCTAGGAATTAGCGAAGATACTCAACAATCGCACCAACAATTTGCCACCAAATATCAGCTACCCTTTACACTGCTGAGCGATACTGGCAACAAAGTTCGGCAATTATATGGAGTTCCAGCTACCCTGTGGATTATGCCCGGTAGAGTAACTTATGTCATTGACAAAGAAGGCATTGTCAAGCATATTTTTGACTCCATGTTAGACTTCAAAGCACACGTTGCCGAAGCACTCAAAACTTTGGAAGCTATTAAAAGTTAGGTGGATTTGCTTAAATATATTGTTGGTAGTGAGGACGAAAGTCATCAGGGCTGTTTCTGGGCAACCACGGGGGGATTGCCCCTACGGAAAACCAGGATTTTGTAGGGGCGGTGCGACCCCTACTCCCCGTGCCCGCCCCCAGCCACAGATGATTTCAGGGGAATTTCAGGCATCGGGGCAACCACGGGGGGTTTGCCCCTACAAGAAAATGAAACCGCCCTGCAAAAGTCCTCATCCCTCATTGTCTAAAAAAACCAGAAAAAACTAAATTCCTGACTGCGAACTAAGGGTTTTTAGTGAGGAAGAAAGTTCTCAGACTAGAGGTTTTCCCGTACCCAATTTTTAAAAGCTTGAATAGCGTGGGTTCTGCCCGCCACTTGACTCTGCTGAGTGTACTGATTCACCAGTTCGACAATGGGGATATTGGGGAAAGTGGGACTAACATCAGACTCAATATATTGTTCGGCTTGCAAGACGTTGATTTGTAGCCCTCGCCGTGCGTATCGCCAAAGTTCCGGCACTTCTAGAATTTGATAATTATCCAACTGCGTGCGAGAGGTGAGATCAATTTCTATAGCTAAGTCTGGGGGCGGATCAACACTCATATCAAGGCGATTTTTACCGATAACGGCTGCTTGATTTTGAATGTAAAAACAGCTATCCGGTTCTACAGCCTGACTCATGCGTTCATTTTTCAACGTTGTGGAACCTAACGACTCAAATGCTATTTGTCGTGTTTCCAACAAAATTTTTACCATGTCGCCAATAATTTCCTTGGCTTTTTCATGTTCGGGCAGAGGAACCATAATTTCTAACCGTCCGTTACTATAGGAAAGTCGGGAAGCACGACGTTCTCCCAATTCCGCCAAAATACTTTCAAATTGTTGCCAGTTAACATCCTCAACCAGTAATTGCTGACCAGGCTGAATCTTTAATTGTCTTAACTCCAATAACATAATTGTTCATCCATTTTCTCTCGGAAATATCGCCCAAGTCCTGACTACGAATCATTATCTTAAAAAACAAGAAAGGACTAAAGTCCTTACTAAAAACTCGTGGTTCGTAGTAAGGACTTTAGTCCTTTTTTGCTAACGGCTTGCACCCATTAACAATTAGCACTCAGCAATTATCTAGCTTTTTGCAACACTCGATTTTTCAGATGTAGCGCTTTCGGCAGTTTTGCCATTTTTGCTATTACCGTTACCGTTGCTGTGGCGGGGTTGGATAACTCCATAGCCACCGTGAGTCTTGCGTTCGTAGAGTACGTTAATTTCGTCTGTTTCCGCATTACGGAACATATAGAAATCGTGATCGATAATCTGCAATTGTTCCAAAGCTTGTTGCACAGTCATTGGAGGCATAGCAAAATACTTAGTCCGTACAACCTCAGCAGGAAGTTCGGGAGTTCGATCGCCAATCAGATCCGCTACTACAGGATGTTCTTCAACTACCGTAACCGTTTTGGCACTACTCTGGATTTTGTTGTCGTGACGTTTTTCCTTAAATTTCCGCAGTTGACGAGCTATCTTGTCGGCAACCAAATCTATGCTGGCATACAGGCTTTCCGTGCTTTCTTCAGCCCGAATAACGCTGCCGTTAGCATAAATTGTCACCTCAGCAGTCTGCTTAGGATTGATCCTGGGGTTACGAGCCACCGATAGATGTATGTCCACTTCTGTAGTCAAATTTTGAAAATGGCTAACTGCCTTTTCAACCTTTTGATTGACGTACTCGCGAATCGCATCGGTGATTTCTATATTTTTACCCTGGATAACAAGCTTCATAGAGCTCCCTCCCTTCTGTAACTTCGGTATATTTTATACAGTAGCACTATGTATTCTCGAAAACACTTATCTTCCAAATCTTTTATTATATGTTGACAATTCTTGATTTAAGCTGGGCCAATATTCCGTAATAACACTATTGACTTTTTTGCATGATTTCTCCTCTCATCCCTCAACAGTTAAATGCACAACCCTGCTTGCTTCTCGATTGGGGACAAGTTCCCTACTCCCAAGCTTGGGAAATCCAGCAAAAACTTGTGCAAGAACGCCGCGACAAGCCAGATTTGCCAGATGTCCTGATTTTGCTGGAACACCCGCCGGTCTACACTTTGGGACTGGGATCAAAGCTGGAATTTCTGAAATTTGACCCAAGTCAAACTCAGTCGGAACTGCACCGAGTTGAGCGGGGCGGCGAGGTGACTTACCACTGTCCGGGCCAATTGGTGGGCTATCCGATTTTAAATTTGCGCCGTCACCAACAAGATTTGCACTGGTATTTGCGGCAGTTGGAGGAAGTGCTGCTGGGGGTGCTGGAAGTTTTGGGGTTGAAGGGTTCGCGGGTTCCCGGTATGACTGGGGTTTGGGTGGATGGGTGCAAGGTAGGTGCGATCGGCATTAAAGTCAGCCGCTGGATTACGATGCACGGTTTTGCTTTAAATGTTTGTCCGGATCTGGCCGGTTTTGGGCAAATTGTACCTTGCGGGATTCCAGATAAACCTGTTGGCAGTTTAGAGCAGTTTATTCCCGGAATTGAGGTCGATCGAGTGCGATCGATCCTTGTCGCTGAGTTTGCTCGCGTTTTTGCAGTGGAAATTGTGCGCTCGAATGTGTAGGGTGCGTCGCTGTCAACCTTACTACGAACGATCGCAGTCGGTTTTTTAAGTGCGATCGGGCTCGTCTTCCTCATACACCATTAAATCGCCCGGTTGGCAGTTTAGCGCTTTGCACAGAGCATTGAGAGTGGATTCGTCAATTCTCGTGAGGCGACGGCGGGTTTTGAGTCTCGAAAACGAAGTTGGGTGCATTCCCACCAAAGCAGCCAACTCTTTATTGCTGATATTTCGCTCGGCCATTACAACTGCCAATTTCCAACGGATGACCACTGTTGATGCTCAATTAATAGCCTGGACTTTGCAAGCTGATGTTACCATCCCGCAACCTTCACTATCCTTTAATTAACCGCTACGGTAAATTATTTGAGCTTGGCAGTTGACTAAATTCAGAAAATGAACTATGCTGAGGATGTACAAACGGAAAAGCGAGCGCCCCTTTGCCTCGAAAACTCAAGGGCGATCGCTATCCGACTATTGCGTAGTTAAAAATCATGATATCACAGCCAAAGTCAGTTCCCGAACTCCTTCGCGAAGAAATTCCCGACGCACCCATCGGCAAGCAACCGATCCGATTGTTGATTTGCGGGATTCCCAAAGGAGTAGAAAGCATCATCAATCTGCTACACGTTTTAGGTTTTGCTGAAGTTGGTGAATGGAGCCCGCCTTTACCGTCCCCAATCGCAGGTGAAGTAATGCGGATTTTAACCCGTTACTGGAAAGAATAATTTTTTAGGGCGATCGCCCTTTATTGAGCCAAGTGCGATCGCTCTTAAATTATCAGAAACATCAGCCTTAATTCTCCACCCAATCACTTAAAAACTCCAGACTAAGGATGCTCAATATCGAATCGAATTAACGCGGCGGTGTTTGCGAGACTTGGGGGTATTCTAGAGATAATTTTAACAGTCTGTACTTAGGATCGCGAATTAAATAACTTACAATTTTAATTGTTATTGTGGGATGGGCGTCCCGCCCGTCCAAAAAGGACGGGCGGGACGCCCATCCCACTTTCAAGAGTGGAAGTTATTTAATTCTCATTCCTTACTGATTCAAGAATTGAGAGAATTGGTGATATAATGCGCGATCGCGGGCTTCTCTAACCTCAGACAGAAGCAAGACCGATGCAGAAATACGTCCTCAGAGTTTTGCGATCGCCCCTAGCATCAGGTACGATTCTTGTTAATTATTGCGCTCAGTCAGGAGAAAAAATTTATGCCAGATATGTCCGGTCAAGACCCCTCGGAAATTAAAATGGCGACGGTTCATGAAGAAGAAAAAGGCGCAACGTTTAACGGTACGGTCATCCTTGCTATCGATGTCGAGGGTGCTGGGGAAGTCCTTTTCTTCAGAGACTTTTTGATTGAAGATTATAAAGGCGAACTTACCGCTTATCTGGCAACAGATGGCAATATAACGAAAAGCATTGATTTAGGGGAACTTAAGCATAAGAGCACCACCTTTAAGCTGCAAATTCCGCTGGGGACGGATACATCACCCTACAATACCGTCGTGCTGCGCGACGAAAAAAGCAAGAAAAAAGTTGTGACGATCGAGCTGTAAAATTTGCAATTTAGCTCGTAGTTGGGCCAAATTCGTTAGTGCAGCCCTCGAAGAGGATCGCCCTCTTTTTTCCTGAAGTGCGATCGCTCTTAAATTAAGGTGCGTCACTTTCGATCGAACGGCGAAGTTTTGCGATCGCTCGTAAAGTGATGCACCCTAATTTTTAAAATGGAATCGGATCGTAATCGGGATTGTCAGGTTCGTTAGACGAACCCGACTGGCGATCGGACTCAGAATTTGAAGACTGATGCGAGTTCCAATCCGAACTAGACGTGCGGTTAGCGCCACCTGGAGCGCTGTTAGAACTGCGGTTTCGCGAGCCTAAAGGTACTACATTGCTCGGCACATTAGCCGGAGCGGTGTCGCGAATTTGAGCCGGTTCGGGGGCGGTTCTAGTTGGGGGAGTCGAACTCATTGCATCAGCCCCGACACTGTAAATCCTTTGAGCTGTCAGTTCAGCGCGCTTTTCTTTAATACCATCTCTTTCGATCGTATTCATGCTCAGCCGCCCCTCAATAATCACGCGATCGCCCTCGTGATATTTCTCGTGAATTTCTTGAGCAAAATTTCCCCATCCTATCACTTTCAAATGTTCGGGCGGATCTTCAGGTTTTGGGCCTGGAAACTGCACCAGCATTTCAGCAATTTGAAGTTGATTGTCAGGAGTATAACGGAGTTGCGGTTGTTGAATTATTTCCGCCATCAAAATGCAGCTATTCATCAGAAAAATGGGTGTGAAACCCCGTCCTTATAGGACGGCTTTACAATTAATTTGCAATGCGCCACGAGTTGTAAGACAAAAACTTACAATCCGCAGACAACGCATTTTGACACAACCGTTTGCCAGTACCTAAGCTGTGCAAACTAATTGTTTTCCGAGTTGGGTCTTTCTTCGTAGGCGACTCTTGCCAGCCACCTACGTAGCAAAACCCATACTTTCGGTGTTTGACGATTGAACCGCGTTTGAATCCCGCACTCAAAGTGCCGCCATACCTCGAACGGATGTGACCCGGAGCGTGTTGCAATCGGTGTAACTGGCGTCTGTGAAACTCAAGAGGAATTACTTCTATCAATGCAGTGTTATCGGGTTTAAAATGCCCCCCAACGCACCAGTTAGCTAGCACCCAAGAATCAACGCAGTGTGCCTCAAATTTGTTTGATAGCTTCTGCTTTGACTTGAGGAGTTCACTCAATTGACGTAATTCATAAGTATCATTGCCCGTCTTAGTTTCAACACGAGCGATTTTCTCAAGCTCTGCATAGAACCATTGCTTGCCTACTCCTAGCGGACTAAACGATACATTCCACTTGCGTGCGTTTTTCCAGGTTCGGGCTTTGATATCTTCTACAACGAAAGTTGATATTGGGAACATCAAAGTCAGCCATTTAGCTATCCTTAATTTCCACTGCCACCTCGCCTTAGTTGATGGAGGCAGTCGATATTTGTTGACCAGTCGGTTGGCTCGGTTTTTGCGGCATGGCGTGTTGCGAAAACGCCTGGCGCGCCGCATATTTCGCCTGATCTCAACATGGTCTTTCACCCAATCAACAGCATGGGTTTGAATGTTGAGATAAGTATGCGCTTTGGATTTAACCGTAAACGCTTCTCGCTTCGATCCGGGATCGATACCAACTGCAATTGGTTGGCGGTGCGTGTTGGATGGTTCTATGTTGAGTCGAACGCAAAACACTCCTTTTTTCCAAAATGGTGTCGCCTTGCCCGACTTAATCCAACGCTTTGCCCTGCTTGGAGTTGTCGGCATTAAGGGTCTGTTTTCGCTATCTAAGACTGGAACAAACATTTACGGTAAGTCCTATTTCTAGGTTTGTATTTCCCTTCGCCACTGGCACATCCGAGCGGTTAAAAACTAGGGAGGTATTCTTAACGTCAGTTGGGATACCACTCCCAGATGGCTCAGTTTGTCTTGAAGACGCAGGCTAGACACTGTTTTAGTCTTGAATTAAGAAGCGGGTGTTGCTCCCTCTTTCAAGCCCCATCCCTTTTAGGGTGGGGTTAGTGACCTGTTATCTGTGCGTAATTGGGAATTGGGCATCGGGAAGTGGGAATTGGGCATCGGGAATTGGGAATTGGCCCGCGCAGGGACTTCGGGATTGGGAATTGGGCATGAACTTTCAAGTAAAAAGGTAAAACTTAAAATAACGCATTTTATTTTTTTACTTTTGCATTACCAATTCCCCATTGCCAATGCCCTGTTTGGCCAATGCCCAATTCCCGATTACACGTTACCAAATTTATCTTGGAGAACCGCCGCCTCGGCTTGACTGACAAAATCGTGAACGAGGGCGCGGTACTCCTTCAACGTTTCAGATACCCAATCTCGATCCTCACTGTTGGCGAAGATATGAACGGTCGGTTCACTAGCATCGGGTAAAACTAATACCCAATTGTCGTCGCTGTAGTTAAAAATCTTCACTCCATCTAATAATTCTAAACGATCGGGCGAATGAGTTTCTACTAAATGTCGCATCAGCGAACCCTTGATAGTCCAAGGACAGCGGACGCTGTAACTGCGGTGGGTGATGCGGGGAAGTTCCGCCTTGATCTGTCCGAGCGATCGCTCCTGAATCGTCATCATTTCTATCACTTTAGCAATGCAGAACATTCCGTCAAATCCGGGATGCAACTGCGGGAAAATAAAACCCATAAGGCCGCTGCCGCCCAAAACCACATTCGGGTTCCTGTTAGCAGCTTCCATCAAAGCAGTTGGGTTCGCCTTCGTGCGGATTACCTTGCTTTGATAGCGTCGGGCGATCGCCTCGACTGCAGAAGACGCATGCACCGGTACTACTACTGTACCTTTGGGATGAGAAGTCAGCATCAAATTTACCATCAACGCCGTCAGCATTTCCCCACGAATCGCTATCCCAGACTCATCTACCAAAATGAGCTGTTCGCCGTTAGCCGATACCTGCACTCCAAAATTAGCGCTGAGTGCTTTCACCACCCGGCCGAGTTGGTCAAGCAAATATTCCCGTTCCCCGTTGCTTAGAGAAGTCTGTTTGAGACTGGCATTGAGCACCACCGCATCGCAGCCGAACTTGGCGAGCATTTGCGGCAAAATTGCTCCAGAAACCGCGTAAACGTAATCGATTACCACCTTAGAATTGCTGTAGCGTATTGCCTCAACATTCATCTGCCGCTCAAAAATGCGGTTGTAAACATCGAGAGCTTGGTTAAAGTACGTCATCTCTCCAATTTCGGGAATTAGAGCACGCCGCAAATCTTCCTTAAAATAAGCCCCCTCGATTTTTTTCTCAGCTCCTTTTGTAATATTGATGCCTTTGATATCGAAGAATTCAATTAAAATGTGGTCGGAGCGATCGGGCGAAATGCGAACGTGAATGCCGCCAGCAATTGATATCGTAGACGAAACCGTGCGCGCGATCGGAATAGCCGTCGATTCCAAATTGACCACATTAATTCCCACCGACATCAAACCCGCAATCAAAGACCTCGAAACCATCCGCGAAATGCTCCGCTGGTCACGAGAAACCGATACCGCAGTCCCGGGTTTCAAAGTCGAGCCATAAGCCGCGCCCAATTTCACTGCAAATTCCGGGGTAACATCCACATTTGCCAGTCCTTGAACGCCACGCTGACCGAACAAATTCCGCTTAGCTTGTTCTCCCCAAATTAAATTTTGATTTAACAGAGCGCCGGATTCAATATTTTTGCTCGGCCAGACGCGGACGCTTGGCCCCACTTGTGCTTCTTCTCCCACGATGGACATTGAACCGACCACAGCACCTTCTAGGACGTGAGCGCGCCTGTCTACGCGGGTGCTCCGGCAAATCACGCAGGCCCTCAGATGAGCGTCTTCACCGACAATTGCTCCGTTCCAGACGATGGGACGTTTGAGGTTGGCATCGGCCCCGACAGTCACGTTATCTCCGATCACAGTACCTGCATCGATTTTAACTCGGGCTCCAATCCGGCAATTGCTGCCGATCATGACCGGTACTTCGACGATCGCGCTATCGTCAATAAAAGTATTCTGACCTACCCAAAGTCCCGATCGAACTTCGTTGTAGTAGGTCAAATCCAGTTTGACCTTTCCCCGCAGCGCGTCGTACTGAGATTCCCGGTAAACATCTAGCTGGCCGACATCGCACCAGTAACCTTCGGCGATGTACCCGTACATCGGCTCGTTTTTTTCCAGTAGCAGGGGAAACAAGTCTTTCGAGAAGTCGCACTCCTGATGTGTCGGCAGGTAATCCAAGACTTCGGGTTCTAAAATATAAATGCCGGTATTGATAGTATCGGAGAAAATTTCGCTGCTAGAAGGCTTTTCCAGAAAGCGACTGATGCGGTAATTTTCCTCGGTAATCACGACCCCGAATTCCATCGGGTTGGGAACGCGAGTTAAAATTAACGTGGCTTTGGATTGCTGACTGCGGTGAAATTTGATCGCTGCCGTTAAGTCGAAGTCTGTGATGCTGTCGCCGCTGATGACCAGAAAAGTGCGATCGAGCAATTCAGCAATATTTTTGACGCAACCAGCCGTACCCAGCGGTTGGTCTTCCTCCACAGCGTAAGTCATTTGAACGCCAAACTCTGCCCCGTCAGTAAAATATTCGCGCATGACATCGGGAAGGTAGTGCAGCGTGGCAATAATTTCCGTAATCTGATGCCTTTTTAGCAAATTAATAATGTGTTCTGCGATCGGGCGATTCAGAATCGGCACCATCGGTTTGGGCAAATCGCACGTCAGGGGTCTGAGCCTCGTTCCCGATCCCCCAGCCATCAGCACTGCACGCATAAAATCCTCCTTGCTTAGAAAGCTCTCTACCGCTATTGTCCGCTAGAAAAAGTTTGCCTGCTGTAATTCGTCGGCCGCGAGCTATCAGTTCTTAGTTAATTATCTTTGAGTAGTGACACGTCTGGGAAATCCCGTTGGGCTTGGCCGTCCCGCAACAGCAACCGATTTCAACCGAATTAGAACTTGCCGCATCGCACCAATCCCCCGGTCGAGCTCGGATTTGTAGGGGATGTTGGGTGATACTTATATCTGGCACCATTCTCAATTAGCCTTTTAGGAACAGGCAAGATGCCTGTTCCACAAAGAGTAGATTTTCTTGTGGAACAGGCATCTTGCCTGTTCTTGAGAATGGTGCAAGATGTGAGGTAATACCAGTTAAAAAACAGAATGCAACTGTAGGCCCGTGCTCGAAACCCTTATCTCATCAGTCCTTCCCCATTCTTTAATTCTTCACTTATTCAATCTTATAAGTCCTCAGAACGATCGACTTTTGGCAGAAGTCCCTTCTTGCTTGCTCGGTGAAAGCTATTTCCGGGGTGTTATTTTTAAGTTTGTGGCCAGCGGGGATTTTGAAGTCTCTTTGTGAAGGTGGAATTACTACGACTATCGGTGCGCCTTGGCGTCTGATAAATGATAGATTAAGGGTAGCGCTTTGACTAGCTGACCCAAAATCCTATCCATTGCTTAGGGGTTTTTTAAATGAGTACGTTAATTAGCTTGGCATTG
This sequence comes from Microcoleus sp. T3_D1, assembly GCF_036700405.1. Lineage (NCBI taxonomy): Bacteria > Bacillati > Cyanobacteriota > Cyanophyceae > Oscillatoriales > Microcoleaceae > Microcoleus > Microcoleus sp. T3_D1. The sequence continues at coordinate 13,767 of NZ_JAUBOV010000004.1, read as the reverse complement.
CTGATCGCTTACGGTGGCGGTATTTGGAAATTTTGGAATGGGTTCAATCGCACTAACTTCGATCGAAGTTTTACAAATCGCCTGAAGCTCTCGCTGCTCTGGCCCGCGTTAATTTTTAATAAGCCTTACCGCCAAAACTTTACAAAAGCTCTCAAAGCTTCTAAAAGGTAATTCAAGAATGTCTAAAAAGTCCGAACGCCCAGTCGCGGGCCAGGAGCCAACTTGGTTTGCCAAAGGCAAATCTGATAGCTGGCAAGTTTTACTATCGCAGGTTGCTTCTCGATTCGATCGCGAATACCGGGGAGAAGCTTTCGCTTTACCCGAAGAAGTCGAAGCAATGCCGATTTTCCTGGAATCAGTCGCAGGAACTCTCCAAGCAAAAACAGTTTCTCCCTTCTGGAAAATTGCCAAACCTCAAAAAAATCAGCGCTGTTTAGACATTGGCTGCGGAGTCAGCTTTCTCATCTACCCTTGGCGGGATTGGGAAGCCTATTTTTACGGTCAAGAAATCAGCAGCGCAGCGCGAGACGCCTTAAACGCTCGCGGCCCTCAGCTCAATTCTAAGCTGTTCAAAGGCGTAGAATGGGCCCCCGCTCACCAGTTAAATTACGAGGAGGCTCAGTTCGATTTATGCCTCGCTACAGGCTTTAGCTGTTACTATCCCATAGACTATTGGAGTATTGTCATGGGAGAAGTAAAGCGGGTACTAAAACCGGGCGGTCATTTTGTTTTTGATGTCCTCAACCCCAATGCTCCTTTAGCAGAAGATTGGGCAATTTTGGAAACTTATCGAGCCGGAGAAGTATTTTTAGAGACAATAGAAGATTGGGAAAAAATGATTAAAGCTGCGGGCGCTAAGGTAGTAAAAAAGCAAAGTGGCGACTTATTTCAAATGTATAAAGTTGAATACAATTGAGAGGTTAAGGGGAATAGGTAATTAGTTTTGTAGTCAAAATTTCCATCGTCCAAAGCCGGGTTTGGCGGACGAAAAACAACTTGATTCTTAGTAGATCAAGTAGGGTGCGTCAGCCCGTAGAAATTAGTTAGAGAAGCAACAAATATTCAAGCTGACGCACCCTACTAACTACTAACTCACAACAGTGAAGCAAGCAGATTGGATATTACCCATTTTCATAGCGATTGCCAATTACCGATGCCCAATTAATTTTCGGTAGCCGCAGGAGATGGCGCTGCTTCCGGCGAAGGCGACACTTCCGGGGCAGGAGATGGCGACACTTCGGCGGCAGGAGATGGCGCTGCTTCCGGCGACGGTGACACTTCCGGGGCAGGAGATGGCGCAGCTTCCGGCTGCGGAGACTCTTCGGCGGCAGGAGATGGCGCGGCTTCCGGCTGCGGAGACTCTTCGGCGGCAGGAGATGGCGCGGCTTCCGGCTGCGGGGACTCTTCGGCGGGTTGCGGTTGAGGAGAAGGCGACTGTTCTGCGGCTGGTTTCGGTTCAGGCGAGGGCGACGGTTGAGCCGCGGGTTTGGGTGCGGGCGGCGACGGTTGGGCCCCTGGCTGTGGTTTGTTTGAGGGGGCCGGCGGCTTCTCAAACTGCGGTTTCACTTCAGTAGGCGCTGGGGAAGGTGGCTGGCCTGTTGGTCTACTGGGCGCTGTCGGCGCGGGCGCGGGCTGCAGCTGGCCTGGTGGGTTGGGCCTGGTTGGGGTGACAGGAATGCCACTACAAAGTTTTTCGTCGTACTTAAACTCGACAGTCAGTTGGTAAAGCTTGTGCGTGCTGGCTGCTTCAAATGTTAGAGAAGGGCTAATAATCGCAATTTTAGCCGCATTATCGAGAATGCCGTAACCCGTGGGGACGATCGGCTGTGGCTCGGCCTTGAGCAAGCCTTGAGGGCTGACAACTGCTCCAAAAACTGCTCTTCCTTGGAGTTTTTGCGAGCAAGCTGTTACCGGATAAGGGACAGGCACAGGAGTCGGGCCCGTCGTTTCCAAGTCAGGATAAGCCTTTTTGAATTTCTCAAACAAAGCAACATAGGTCTCTCCAGCCGCCAGCAGTGTCTCTCTGTCGGTGGGTAAGTTTGAACCCGGTTGACCGGACTGTCCTAGCTGTCGCTGTCCCTCTTCAAATTGTTGCCTCCTGATTCTTTCTTCGGGAGTTTCTGCGATGAGATTCCTTTTATTGGGATCTTTTTGAGTCAATTTTGGTACTCCATCGGGTCCCACATTCCTGCCAATTGGGAATTCCGGGGTAAAGACTGGAGCTCCGTCTGGAAATAGTGGGAGTCCGCCTCTACTGGCTATGATCTTTCTGAGCGCCTCTGCTTCATCTTCCGAGCCTGCGCCGGGAATCTGGGGCGCTTCTGACAGCGATGGTGGTGGCGGGATATTGCGATCGAAATTACCAGGTAAGGGTGGGAAAAGCAAACCGCTGGGAGGTACGGGTGGGACGAAAGTGGGTATTGGCTGGGAGGGGGCTCTGACTATTGGGGATGGAGTTGTGGGAGGTGGCGGGGCTGTTGGGGCCGTGAAGGGCGGGAGAGGGGAAGGAGGGAGAGGGGAAAAGAATCCAGGAGGCGGCATTCCCGGCGGCATGGCGGGCAAGTTGATGGTATCAGGTGCGGGGGGAAAGGGCGGGGCTAACTTGGGCGCTGGCCGAAGGGGAACTGGTGCGATCGAAAATGGCGTAAACGGCGTATTAGACGGTTTCGGTGGTATGGTTTGTGGCAGGCGGCCGGCTTCTGCGGGAGTTAGTTCTACTAAGCCGACAGAACCGGGGATATTTTTTGAGGAATTTCCACCATAAAGTATGTTTGAGAGCGTCGGGGCGGTTGCTCCGAGCACTCCGTGTAGGCCGACAGAAGCTAGGGCTGCCCACCAAAAAGGCTGGCGCAGCGGTTCGGAAAGGGTGTTGGCTAGGGAGGAAGAGTCAGTCATTTAAATTTTAGATTTTAGATTTTAGATTTTAGATTGGGGGATTGGGAGATTGTTAGATTTTAGATTTTAGATTGGGGGATTGGGGGATTGTTAGATTTTAGATTGGGGGATTGGGGGATTGAGTGATTGGGGGATTGGTAATTTATATTGTTGTGGTTGTGATTGAGTGTGAATTCGTTTTAATGAGGAGAGGTTGGGAATTCAAAGGTATAATTTTAGCACGATCGCCCTCGCAGTTGCCCGATCGACTTTTATTGAGATTTCGCGACCCTCACATCAAGCACTCAAGCCGAGAAACCCGGTTTTTTTGCTGGTTCAACGCTGTTATAGCAACCGCCAATAGGGTGAGGACGTTGTTAATTGCTCAAACCATTGTTTTTCTTGCCTAATGCCTTTGACCCAATCCTATACGCGGTTTCTCACGTATTGTTGAGAATGGTGAGCGGGGCGTCAGGCGGGCCGGACTGGGGCGATGGAGAAAACAGACTGCACCGCTGCTATACCGTCTTTTTCCGGGATCTGGAGCGCCACTAATTCATTAAACACGATCGAGCAAACGGATCGACCCCTGTTTCCAATTCGGTTACACAACCGGATTCATCCGTGGAAGTAATTATTCAATCCAAAATCCCAAATCCAAAATCGATGGATTCACCAGCGATAGCGGTAATTTTTAAAAGGAGCTCCCTCGATGGTGAGCAAGTCGATGGGATAAATTGGAGCGCCGCTTGCCATATATTGAAACATTTCCCGAACTTCCTCTCCCCGCAACGACAACTGGTCTAATTCCTTGAGAGAATACCAGCCAGCGCACAAAGTATGCTCATCCGGCTTACTCTTGGGCGGCGTCTTATCTTGTGGACGTGCCACAAAAATGACTCGGAGGCGCACATTGCCCCTAGGCATCACTGTGTGCTCTACCCGGAGAATTCCCTCAACGATGATGGAAATGCCCGCTTCCTCAAGGGTATTACGCATAGCAGCTTCGAGCAAAGTCTCCCCTTTTTCCACTCGCCCTGCTGGGAGATACCACTGCTGCTCGTACTTGCGCTCTTGTACCAGTAGAAAACGGTCTTCTAAGTGAACGACAACTAGGGTAAAATACCATGTTTGAATCGGCTCGCGAGCCATAGAAGTAGATATTCCCTAAGCAAAAGGTTAAACGAGCGGCAGATGTTAGGAATCCAAAGGATGCTTCGGCAAGCGTCTTTGAACTTGAAAAACAGATCGTAGCACTCCGACCGCAAAATCTAAAATCTAGAATCTAAAATCTAAAATTGACAATGCCATTACCAACCGTGATTTTACCAGGATATTTTGCTGCTGCTTCCGACTATCGCGAATTAGAAAAATCTCTGGTCGATCGAGGTTTCCCAACAGTAACAGTGCCTCTGGGCAAGGGAGATTGGTTGCCGACTTTTGGTGGGCGGTCGATGGTGCCAATTTTGCGACAGCTCGATCGCACGGTCAAACAAATGTTACAGCAATACGGCGTTCCCCAGATCAATCTCGTCGGTCATTCCGCCGGCGGCTGGATTTCTCGCATCTATTTGGGCGAAAAGCCTTACACGATTCACGGCGACGTGCTTGAGGATGCGGGTTTGTGGGAAGCTCACCGTTATGTGAATACTTTAATCACTTTAGGCACGCCGCACGTCTCTCAAGAGCGCTGGACGCGCAAAAATCTAGATTTTGTCAAAATTCATTATCCGGGGGCTTTTCACCCGCAGGTGCGCTACGTGTGCGCTGCTGGGAAGGCTGTTTTTGGCAAGCGCGGTTTAGGGACTTGGCTGGCTTATAAAAGTTACGAGTTGACGGTGGGGAAAGGCGAAACTTGGGGAGATGGAATTACGCCGGTGGAAGCTGCTGTTTTGGATGGGGCCGAAAATCTGGTGTTGGAGGGGGTTTGGCATTCGCCTCGTTCTCCGGGGAAGTGGTACGGTTCGCCGGAGGTTTTGCCGGCTTGGATTGGGTATTTGTGTTAGAAATGAACCGCGAAGACGCGAAGGACGCGAAGGAAGAAGCAGAAGGTTTAAGGGGCGGATTTAGTTAGAATTTGATATTAGGAGCGAGTTTAGTGCGGCAAAATTCGCCCCCGCGATGCTATGTTTGCTTTAATTTTTATCGCTAACTGAAGAGAGTGAAAAAATATTTTATGTGGCATCATCGGTAAGATTCAAAAGTCAGGGCGAACCACACAATCAAATTCTACGTTTGCTGGGGTGGAATTGGGCGACAATGCTACTGTGCGCTTGGACGCAGATAACGAATTTCAGCCGGATGCTTTGTTGAGAATTGATGCGGGAGGTTGATCGCAAATTAGGGATGATGATTATGTGCGATCGCACTCGGTAGAATCATCGCAGTGTTTGGTATTTGGTGCGAGGGGCGATCGATCTTTTTTCACTCAAGCATCGCTTTCCGTCTAATCCTCGCATTATCATAGTAGAAATAGAATAAGATTGTGAAAGGTGAACAAATGGCACAAATTACCACTACTGAATTACCTCAAACCCTCCAGACTCTACTTATAGAGGTCGAGCGTACCAAAACCCCTTTAACCGTCATCCATGAAGGAAAAGCATTAGCGATTATTTATCCTGCTACCACCCAAGCTCCACGCCCCACCTTTGGTGCAATGAAAGGAAGCGGTGAAATATTAGGAGATTTAGTTGCTCCTGTCGCCGAACTGTGGTAAGTTTTGGAATGAAACTTTTACTTGATACCCGCATTTAGCGAGCGATCGCACTAGACTGTCGCTTGAACAAGCATATCCTCTACTTGCCTAATTTGCTTCCAATCAATTACTGCAACCCAAAGACTTTCCTCTTCTGAATATTGCACTACGCCATCGACTTCTAACTCTTCGTCATACAATGCTAAAAATTTGCCATCTTCCAACTTAATATTTTGGCAACTCAAATCTTCTATCGTACCAACGCAATTTAGGCGAAGGCGACCCTGCTCATCCGCATTATGAAAATCTGCAAAGATTCTGGGATATTTCATATTTTTACTTTACTCAGGATGATTGTTGTGATGGATTAGGAATCGTTGGTGTCAGCAGCAGACTTGCTTGTTCTGGCGTTAAGCCAGTTAATGTTGCATGATTTAGGCTTCGGCCAGAAGTACGGATGACATCTCCATCGGACGATCGAACCTCTCCTACTGTCGTCACACCAACTTGTCCATGAGGGATTGTCACTGCTAACTCTGCTACAGATAATCCTACTCCACATTCTACAGAAATTCCCGTGATGCCGCTGGGGTGAGTTGCCGTGCTGCGTTTAATATCTTCTGGGCGATTACGACCGCCACGAACTACTAAGGCCTCGTTTGGAATTCTTTCCACAAGTGTAGGCTGTTTGATTTAAGTACGCGCTATACTTTAGCAGAAATCTTTGTCCATAGGGCGATCGATCTTTTTTTAACTCAAGCATCGCACTCCGTAGAATCATCGCAGTGTTTGGTATTTGGTGCGAGGGGCGATCGCTCTTTCATTTTAGGCGATCGCTCATCAGAAACAAGAAAGGGCGATCGCATATTGCTTAAACAATTCATTTTTCTCTTGGGTAAAGCTCAAAAGCTAACTCGTGACGAAAAAAACAGACATTAAACTCCGAGAAAAAGTTGAGGTGTCCAAGGATTACAGGTGCATCTGTCGAACGAGTCCAAGCGAATGCCAGCAAGAGCGACGAAAACTGAGCAACTGTAGCCGAAAGCACCAATCCCCGCGCCTCACTGTGAGCCAAATTCCCACTCAATTGAATAGGAACGGTTTGCTGTTCCCATGTTGCCCCTAGTTGTAGACCAATCTGATAAGGCAAAACGTTGACACTTGCACCCGTATCCAACAATGCCATCACTTCTACGGAGTTGCTGCCGTTGGAGAGAGTGATTGGCAAATATGGCATGATACTCGATCGCCCTAGGCTATCAATTCGCTCTATAAATGGAAATCGCTGACTATTAAGCATGAGCTGATTCTTGGGCGGCAAGTAGAAGTTCTGATAATGCTTGAACTGATTCTCGATCGGCCTGTGGAGACCATACAACTGCACTCGTTGATGCTAGTTGATTCAAAAGTACATTTTCTGAATTAGTATCTTCAGCCGGTTCTAGGCTGCATCCTTGTTCCTTGGCAACTGCAAGTAGGAGAAAGTGAATGAGTCGCAGTTTATCTTGATGAGATAATTGATCGACGCTGGGTAAAAGCTCGCTGAGAGGCATATCGCTTGTTTAAGATTACATACATTTATTTTAGCCTTTAAACTCGTGTTTTAATGGCGATCGGCCTTTCTTTTGCTGGGGCGATTCCCTATGGGATAGCTACGCTTCACGCCGGGAGTGCAACCATCGCACTTTGAAATGGTGAAAATGGCTCAGAGTGTCAGTGGAAAAAGAGGTTGAGTAACACGAGTGTCAACGGAATAGGCAAGATGGGCGATCGCACTAAGTTATGCTGCGACTACTTCGACAGGCCTGAATATTATATCCATTCAACCTTTGATGCCAAATCTCTCATAAAGCATCTCTCTTAACCTATTGCTACCGCGTTTCACGAAGTCATCTTCAGATTCCTGCTCCAAAGGTTCACCAATTTGATTGCTAAAGTCAGATAAAAAAGATTCATTCTGAATTAAGCTCGACACCTCTTCTGAGAATTTTTGCTTTTCATTATTGGAAAATGAGAAGGGCGTCAACATAAGGAAAGTCCCTGCTGTTAAAGCCATTTGAAGGGATGGAAGAGTTAAATCAGATTCTGGCAGTGATTGAGTAGGTAATTGCTTAATCTCCTCCATAAATTGCTTAAAATTACTCATCACTGATTGAGTAGGTGATTGCTCAATCTCATCCATAAGTTCCTTAAAATTACTCATCACTTATTCTCACTTGGTATGCCGATTTTTCCACGAACCATAAAAAGAACGAAGCAGCTTTTCAAATGACTTGACAACTTCCTCTATAATTTTACCTTTCGTTTTATCATCCAACCGATTCCATAGTCTGAAAAACCAATTAAATAGTTCAGATAGCAAACCAAACATCCGTATACTCCAAAGCTACGAAACAGAACCTATAACCCAACGCTGTAATATTGGCTGGATATAGATAGCCAAGCTTACCTTTTCAATCGCTGGCAGTTTTCTGATATTTGCTGCGAGGTGCGAGGAAATACTAAAGCCAGACTAAACGCTGATGAAGGTTGGGTTGCAACAGGAAACCCAACCTACCAATTCAAACTGGACTAACTATCTTTACCCTTTACCTCCAAACAGTTTATATATTCCGTATCCAACAGCAGCCGCCGCAGCAACAGGTGCAGCAGCAACTATGGCAGTACCAGCAATTGCGCCTCCCCCGACAACGCCCCCGATACCCGCAAGGGTGCCCATAATTGCAGCACCAGAAGCACCGCCAGCTACCGTTACAGCACCAGCACCAGCTAAACCAGCAACAGCCCCAATGTTTGTAGCTGTTCTTGCCGCTGCACGAGCATCATTCTCTTCCTCAGACAAGTTCGATTGCTCTTTGAACAAAGTTTCATTCATTATTTTTGCCCCAAGATAAGCTGGGCCTGCTGCTAATACCGCAGGAGCCGCCGCCATACCACCACCAACCACACCACCTGCCGCAGCTAGACCAGAAGTAATTCCTGCTCCTGAAGTTGCTGCAACAGTCAACCCTGTAGCAGCACTGGCAGCCGCACCTACTGCAGCACCAGTTTCTGCAACCGCTTTGACTGTTTTGACTGTATTTCCATTAATTCCCAGAGTTTTTTCTACAACATTTTCTAGCACTTCTTCACCTGCTTTACTGGCCAAATCTTCCCACTTCATAAATTAATTTATCCTTTTAATACTTGTTCCATTATCCTTAATAAATTCAAGGTTTGTCTAGCCCAAAAATGTTCTATTTTGCCGCCACTTCTCCCTCGCTTTTACTTTAACTTTAATCTAAGTTTGTACAACAATGTACCAAAATGTACGAAAATGTTGGCAGTTGTGAGCTACAATACAGAAAACTCTCGCATCTCCCTGCCAGATGAATCTTAAAGAAATGTTAAATGTCGCCGATCGCATAGTCTTCGAGAAAACAGGTCAGCACCTTGACGATTTACAAGCAGCCGTACTGCGGGGAACTCTACAACGCGAGACATACAAAGAAATAGCAAAAGATTTTAACTGTTCTGAAAGTCGCATCAGGGAAATCGGATCGGAATTATGGCAATTACTTTCAGAGGAGTTTGGGGAAAAAGTCAGTAAATCGAATTTTCGCTCCACAATGGAGAGGTTGCAAAACTCTAATGTTGTAAACTTTGCACAAGATGTTGTAGTGAGCAGTATTTTCAACATTTGCGGACAAGCTAGACACCCACCAGAACTACCAAACTCACAGCCACCAGATCAGGAAACAGCTAACCCAAAACAGACCCAAACTCTACATCAAGATTTAAGCGAAATGCCAGATTTGGGTGATTTCTTCGATCGCACTCCCGAACTCCAAACCCTCACCACCTGGATTCTACAACAACACAGTCGCCTCATAACCCTCACCGGCATCAGCGGTATCGGCAAAACTACCCTAGCAGTACAACTCGTACAACAAATTAAAGACGAGTTTGAGTACGCAGTTTGGTACACCCTAGACGAATTCCCCACCCTAGAAAAATTTCAATCTAACCTAATACAGCTTTTTTCCCATTCCGAAAAAGAAGATTCATCCCCAACCAACCAAAAACGCTTACCGCTGATTAAGTATTTACAAAACCATCGCTGTTTAATCGTCTTAGATGACGTTCACAACCTTTTCTGTAGCGGCGAATTGGCAGGAAAATATAAACCCGAATCCGAAGAATATCGCACTTTATTCAAACAAATAGAAAAATTATCCCATCAAAGCTGCTTTCTGTTAATCGGTTGGGAACAACCGAGAGAAGTGACTCAAGTTAAAAACCAAAATACTTCCCTTCGCACCTTACAAGTCAAAGGTTTAGACATCGCCGCCGCACGGGAAATACTCAGAGATTATGGGTTAGAAGAAAGCGACAACAGTGAAGCACTCATTCATCGTTACCAAGGCAACCCCCTATGGTTAAAAAGCGTGGCGAATCTGATTCAAGACTTGGGTGGAGGCGTGACAGAGTTATTACCAAATGATACTATATTGTTGCCGGAAGATTTGAAAGATGTTTTACAGCAGCAGTTCGATCGCCTATCGGAACTAGAAAAACAAGTCATCTCCTTGTTAGCGAAAGAAAGCCAGCCAATCAACCGGGCAAAATTGCTAGAAAATGACATAATTCCGGCTTCAGATTTGCTAAATGCGCTGCAATCTCTATCACGGCGCTGCTTGATTGAACAACAAGCAAATTTTTACACTCTGCCGCCAGTAATCAGGGAATATATCAAAGGGTTATAACCCACATCTTGCACCATTCTCAAGAACAGGCTTTCCGGCCTGTTCCACAAAGAGTGAATTTTCTTGTGGAACAGGCATCTTGCCTGTTCCTAAAAAGCTTATTGATAATGGTGCAACATCTCAGTTATAACCAACGATATCCTTCAGGCTCAACAGTCAAAGCCGATCGCGAACTTCTTCAAAACAAGCTTCAATTTCCCCCCATGATGGATAATTTCCATAGCAGAGTCTACCGCACTGCTGTTCGTATTCTCTAGCAATAGTTTGACGCAGTTCTCCTGTTGGGAAGAGAGCCGAACTGTTGGAAAAATTCATCGCTGACGGCGGCTGATAATCTGGGAAGTGTTCGCGGCTAATGCGATCGCAATCCTCTTTAATCTGGCTGTATTCCTCAGTTTGGAACATTTGGCGCACTTCGGACTTTTGAGCTAAACAAAACAGGTCGTAGTAATGTCTGGCGTAGGTTCCAATTGATTCTCCATCCTGCTGAATCTTCACTACTTTAGAGTGAATTGCAAACAGTTTCTCAACAAAGGTACGCCGAAAGTCCAGCAATAGCATAGAGAAAGGCAATTCATCTTCAGTATCAAGACTCTGCCCAATTTCACGCAGAAATTCAGCCACATAGGAAGACAGTTGTACAGTCTGCGTAGGATAAGTGCCGCTGCGAGTTCCCATTTCTAAGAATACACGATTGGCGATCGCCTGATTGCCCGAAAATTGCTGAGTGTAGCTGAAATAGCTATTGCGAAAAACCCCCCGCTTCCGCTTGGACGAATCAGGTTCTAGCGTCAAAGCAGGATGCTCTCCCACAGCACTTTCGATTGCTGCTAATTCTTTATCAATTCTGTTTGCACCAAGGGGAGGAACGAATGCCTGTTTGTTCAAAAACAGATCGATATCCTCCGAGAATCGTTCTATCAGTTTCCACCCTTTCGAGAGGCTGGTTCCGCCTTTAAAAATGACTTGAGTACGCCACTGATTCGCCACAATTCGCAGCGCCGAGGTGACATAGTAATCTTTCTCGATGAATTGTTCGGTGAGTCCAAAGCGATCGAAATGTTCCCTAGCTGCGATGACAGCATCGCGGAAATCAGGATGTTCAAACATTTTCACTCGGCTTGCCACTCCTTGGCATAACTCAGATTGCTGAAGTTACCAAAATCAAACCGAGAGACTGGATTTAGGCTTTTTCGGAGTTTTTCTAGCTCTTTAACACTCTTTCTGAGTTCCTGTCCGATCGCACCCAGCATAGCTCGTACTCGCGGCGGTTCCGCATCTGCAACTGCAAGCAAACGTTCAAAGCGAGATCCTTCTCGAAAATAGTCTAGCAACCTTTGCTTAGTCTCCGTCAGAGACAACTCGCTCAACTTACCCCTAGACCTTAAAAAATCAAGCATTGCTGCATCAGTTGCTTCTAAGCGATTCCAAGTTTCAGGTCTGCGAGTGTGGATTCGGGCGCGAGAACCAATTATAGTGCGGGGGACACTGTTGGCTGAGGTAGCAAATTCACCTTGAATTGCGTTTTGAGTGGTAAACCCCAATAAATTAGCCGCACTCAGTCCAGCCGGATGCAAGTTTTGTTTTGTCAGCAGTTTTTGGATATCGCTTGGAGAGGGACGACTGCGACCAAATCGAGTCGGGCGCGATCGATAGTATAGTCCTTTGCTGACTCGCTCCAAAATTCCGTTTTCCGCCATTCGGGAAAGTGCTTTGCTGACCGCAGTTGACGGCAGGTTAGAAAAGTCAGAGTGCCGCCAATAGCCTTCTCCCCGTTCCTCAATCTGTCTGCGAATTAACTCTGCTGTGTTGACTTGAGTCCTTTTCATCCCTTGAATCTTAGGTCAGGGTTTTAATCCCATTATTCTCACCACTTTCTAAATTGTCAAGTTTTTGTGGAAAAAAACTTGACAAATAACCGGAACCATCTGCTGCGTTATAGTACCAGAGAAGATTTCAAAGCTTGAGTTGTGCAAGCAAGCGTATGGGGAGGGCGATCGCCCGTGCAGTGTAATTGATACAACCATTGCTTGCATTCCCCGCGCTTCATTCAAATTACTAGAAGTGGCAAGGGGCGATCGGGTAAATGGGGCGATCGGTTCGATAGAATCATCGGTAGTCGCAATTCCATTGTTTGCCATGACGCTGAAAGAATTAGAGCCTCAACTCCTGGCACTCTCTGACGACGAAAAAGCTCAAGTCGTTCAACTCCTATCTCAAGGTAAAATCACTCCTTGGCGCGGTATTGAAAAAACGCCTGATGTTTGTGGCGGGAGTGCCTGCATTGCTGGAACTCGCATCACCGTTTGGGGACTTGTAGAAGCTCGTCGCATTGGCTATAGCGAAGCCGAGTTACTCACAAGCTATCGATTACTCTCTGCCACTGATATTGCTAACGCTTGGGCTTATGCTGAAGCCTTTCCCGATGAAATTGAAACAGAAATTCGGGAAAACAATGAAGTGATGGACGAGGATTTGTAGCAGATGGCACGTCTCTATGCCGATGAGCAATACCTTCACCTTAACTTAGACGGTAGTGATGCCTTGCCCTAAATGCTTCAAGACTTGAAAAGCCGATCGCAATTCACTTCGCACAGTATAAATCGAAAATGCCCGCGATAACCCGTATTCGGCTGTAGGTTGAGCCCTGAGTTTCACAAACAACACATCATCGCCATTCGTCAACATACCAAATCTCGGTTTATCCAAATCAGGATTTGCCATCATGTATGCTAATGCTTGGGGTAATGCCGATCGCGTCGAAATCGTAGTCTTCTTACACTCCAAAACCATTACCCAAAGCTGCCAAGGCAAAATCAAGATATCAATTCGTCCGCGCAGGGTTTCTTCCCCATCATCGATCGCAATTTCGATAGCAGCTTCAGCCTTCATCCTGAAAGGTGGATCGTAGAATCCAGCCAGTTCTAACAAAGGTGATGCCACCAGCAAAGTCACTGCCCCTTCTAACAATTCTCCATCGGCCCTATGATATAGCAATCTGCGTCGTAGCGTATCCAAAGCAGTCTGTTCAGAATCGCTGAGACTTGGCAATTGGGTTTGCCACTCTGTAAAAAAAGCCTCATCCTCAGTTCGGCTCAAATTCAACCTTGATTCAGTCTCCTCTTGGCTTTTAATAGCTTCTGTAACTGCAATAACCTTTGCCATTCGTTCACCTTTGATTCAAACGGTTGAATTTCCCACCAACATTAGCTTCATTGTAAGCAAAAGTAGGGATAAGCTGTCACGCATTTAAATTGCATATTCTGGGCGGGCGGGACGCCCACCCCACCCCAAGGGGATTGTTTTGTGACATTCAGTTTAAATGCACAACAGCTTACTGCGATCACCGCAGCATAATCTTTGCAAATAGGACTTAGGAATGAGAATTAAATAACTTCCACAAGTTTGTGGGATGGGGAGCATCTCAGTTTTGCATTTACAGTGCGAGCG